>MIAC01000019.1:0-11505 GCA_001830475.1 Rhodospirillales bacterium RIFCSPLOWO2_12_FULL_67_15 | reverse complement strand
TGGTCGCATCCTCGCGCGTCACGGTCATGGCGGGATCGATGGCACCAAAGCCGCGCAGCCCATCGAGCGCCAGCTTTTCCACGGATACGGAATCGATATAGCGGGCGACAATACTGGCAAAGCCGACGGTGAAAACTTCCTCGGCGGCGTCGGCGGAGAAGACGGGCGGCCGCGCCGATGGCGCCGGCGCGGCGCAGCCGGCGAGCGCGGCAAAGATCGCAAAGACGACAAACCGAACGGGGCGAAGGAGCGGCGGGACCATGGCGCGATTGTGCGCTCTTTTTGCAATCGCGTCAGCCCCCCGCGCCCCTGCCGGGGCGCAATATGAAATATGCGCGGCTTCTCAGCCGCGACGGGCCTCCCGCCGGAAGCGGCCGCGGGGACCTTTTCCCGGCCACAAGGGCAGTCGGCCGTTTCTGGGCCGCGAGGAATCGCCGTTTTCCTCCGCCGGCGCGAAGATCATGCCGCCGGTGACGGGGTCGGCCTCGCGCAGCGTCACCCGGAGACGATCGCCGAGGCGGAACTCGCGGCCGGTGCGCTGGCCCTTGAGGCGGTGGCGGCGCTCGTCCAGGACATAGCGCTCGCCCCCAAGCATGGACATCGGCAAGAGCCCGTCCGCGCCGGTTTCATCGAGGGTGACGAACAAGCCGGCGCGGGTCACGCCGCGCACCTTGCCCGCGAACGTCGCGCCCACCCGTTCGGAAAGATAGGCGGCGGTGAAGCGGTCGACCGCGTCGCGCTCGGCTTCCTGGGCGCGCCGCTCGGTGAACGACAGATGCGCGCCCATGCGGCGGAAATCGCGGTGCGCCTCCTCCAGGCCGCCGGCGCCGAGCTTCAGGCCTCGGATCAGGGCGCGATGGACCAAGATATCCGAGTAACGCCGGATCGGCGAAGTGAAATGACAGTAGCGCACCAGGGCGAGGCCGAAATGCCCGATGTTTTCCGGCGCGTATTCGGCCTGAGCCTGGGAGCGCAGGACGACCTCGTTGACGATGTGGGCGTGCGGCGTGCGGCGGGCCTTCTCCAGGATGATGTTGAAATGGGCCGGGCGCATGACCTGGCCGCGCACCAGCCGGAGCCCGATGGTGTCGAGAAACTCGCGCAACGCATCGAGCTTCTCCCGGGTCGGTTCGTCGTGGACGCGGTACATGCTGGGCTGGCGCATCCGCTCCAGCGTCTCGGCCGCGGCGACGTTGGCCGCGATCATGAAATCCTCGATCAGCCGGTGGCTGTCGTAGCGGGCGCGGAACTCGACGCGAAGGACCCGGCTTTCCGCGTCCAGCACCACGCGCCGCTCGGGGACATCGAGCTCCAGGACCCCGCGTTCGGCGCGCGCTAGGCTGAGCGCGCGATAAGCGCCGTAGAGCGGCCGGATCAGGGGTTCGAGCAGCGGCGCGGTGGTTTCGTCCGGCTCGCCGTCGTGGGCCTGCTGCACTTGCTCGTAGGTGAGCCGCGCGGCGGAACGCATCATCGCGCGGGTGAAGCGATGTTTGCGCGGAACGCCGTCGGCGTCGATCCAGATTCGGGCGGCGAGGCAGGGCCGGTCCTCGCCGGGTTTGAGCGAGCACCAGCCGGCCGACAGCGCCTCGGGCAGCATCGGCACCACCCGGTCGGGGAAATAGACGGAATTGCCGCGCGCGTGGGCGCTTTCGTCGAGCGCGCCGCCGGGGCGGACATACCAGGCGACGTCGGCAATGGCGACGACCAGGATCCAGCCGCCCGGATTGGCGGGATCTTCGTCGGGAGCGGCCCAGACCGCGTCGTCGAAGTCGCGCGCGTCCGCGCCGTCGATGGTGACGAGTTGAAGCGCGCGTAGATCCTCGCGCTCGGCGAGCGGCGCAGGGTCGGCCGCCTCGGCCTCCGCCAACACGGCCGGCGTAAATGATTCGGGAATACCAAGTTCGGCGATCGCCAACGAGCTCGCCGACTTCGGCCCGCCATAGCGGCCCAATCGCTCCACCACCCGTGCCTGGCGCGGACCCAGGCGATGGGTGGGAAAGGCCTCGGCGACCACCACTTCGCCCGGGCTTGAGCCACGAAGATCCCGCGTCTCGACCAGGAAATCCTGCTTGTCGCGCCGGTCGACCGAATGAATCCAGCGCCGTCCGTCGCCTTCGCGCACGATGCCGACGATGCGCGCCGGCGCGTGCGCGAGGCGGCGGATGATCCGGGCGGAATAAACGCCTTCATCCTCGCGCGCGAGCCGCGCCAGAACCTTGTCGCCGCGCCCGAGCGCGGGCTTCGCCGCGCGGTCCTCGCGGATGCGCACGCGGGGCGGCTCGCCCGCGCCGGCCCAGGCGACCGGCTCGGCCGTGAGTTCGCCGTCCGCGTCGGTCCCGGTGACGACCAGCACGCCCGTCTCCGGCAGGCGGCCGGGGTCGACGTAGCGGCGGCGGTGGTGCTCGAGCCGGCCTTCGCGCTCCAGCTCTTTGAGGATTTGGCGCAGCTCGGATTTCTGACGCGAATCCAGGCCGAAAGCGCGCGCGACCTCGCGCGGACCCACGCGGCCGGTGCTCGCGCGAATGAAGCGGAGAATGTCCTCGCGGCTGGGAAAGGGTGCCGGGGTCTTCGGTGGCTTGGCCAACGGGTTACGACGCGACGGCGCCGGTTTTCTTGCCTGCGGATTTGCGTGCGGCCTTGGGAGCGATCGCGGTCTTGCCCGCGCGCGCGCGGGAACGCCCTCGGGCGCGGCCGAAGGATGCGCCCGTTCCGGCCTGGCCGCGCGCCGCGAGCAGGGCGACGGCCGCATCGAGGCCGATCGTCTTGAGATCGGTTCCCTTGGGCAGATTGGCGCGAATCTTGCCGTGCTGGACGTAGCCGCCGAAGCGGCCGCGCCGGGCAATCACCGGCAGACCATCGGCGGGATGAGCGCCGAGGGTGCGGGCGGAGGATTTGATCGCGGCCTCGGCCAAGAGCGCGATCGCGCGGTTGGGCCCGATGGTGAGCATGTCGTCGTCGCCCTTGAGCGAGACGTAGTGACCGTGGTGCCGGATGTAGGGTCCGAAGCGGCCAAACGAAGCGAGCACCGGTTCGTTGGTGTCGGGATGCCGGCAGACCTCGCGCGGCAGGCTCAAGAGCTTGAGCGCGTGGTCGAGGTCCACGTTCGCGGGCGAAACTCCGCCCGGAAGCGACTGGCGCTTGGGCTTGGGCTGGGCGGCGTCCTTGCCCTTCTTGCCGCCTAAGGCGCTTTCGCCGAGCTGGACATAGAACCCGTAGGGTCCCTTGCGCAGCGTGACCGACTCGCCGCTCGCCGGGTCGCGGCCGAGCAGCTTGGGGCCCTGCGCCGCGGTCGCATGGTCGCCTTCGCCCGCGCCGTTCTGGACCGCGAGCGGGCGGGTGTGACGGCATTCGGGATAGTTGGAGCAACCGATGAACGCGCCGAAGCGTCCGAGCTTGAGCGTAAGCCGGCCGTTCGCGCACCCCGGACAGGCCCGGGGGTCTTTGCCGTCCGCGCGCGGGGGGAAGAAATGCGGGCCGAGCAAGGCATCGAGGGCGTCGAGAACCTGGGATACGCGCAACTCGCGGGTTCCCTCGACGGCCTTGCTAAAATCGTTCCAGAACTCGCGCAGCACCGCTTTCCATTCGACCCGGCCGCCGGAAATATCGTCGAGCTTCTCCTCCAGGCCGGCGGTGAAGCCGTATTCGACGTAGTGATCGAAGAAGCTGGAGAGGAAAGCGGTGACGAGGCGGCCGCGGTCCTCGGGAATAAACCGCTTGCGCTCGAGGCGGACGTAGTTGCGCTCCTGCAGCACCGAAATGATCGAGGCGTAGGTCGAGGGCCGGCCGATGCTAAGCTCTTCGAGTTTTTTGACCAGGCTCGCTTCGGTGTAGCGCGGCGGCGGCTGGGTGAAATGCTGCTCGGCGGCGCACGCGCCGAGGGCGGCGGCGGCACCCGTATGAAGCGGGGGCAGGCGCCGCTCGGCCTCGTCGTCGGGGGAGGCAAGCGTGGCGCCGTTGCCCTCGCTATCGTCGCGGTCCTCGTGATAGAGCCGATAGAACCCGTCGAAGGCGAAGGTCGAGCCGGTCGCACGCAGGACGGTACGGCCGTCGGCGCTGGCGACGTCGGCGGCGACCTGATCGAGCACGGCGGCCTCCATCTGGCTCGCGATCGTGCGTTTCCAGATCAGGGTATAGAGCTTGAGCTGGTCGCGATCGAGGAAGCGGGCGATGCTTTCGGGGCGGCGGGAGAGATCGGTCGGGCGGATGGCCTCGTGGGCTTCCTGCGCGTTGGCCGCCCGGCTTTTGTAGAAACGCGGCTGGTCGGGCCTGTAAGGCAGGCCGTAGTCGCGCTCGATCAGATGGCGGCAGGCGTGTATGGCCTCGTTGGCCATCTGCACGCCGTCGGTGCGCATATAGGAAATGAGTCCGACGATCTCGCCGCCGAGCGACACGCCCTCGTAGAGGACTTGCGCGATCCGCATGGTGTGCTTGGTGGCGAAATTCAGTTTGCGCGAGGCCTCCTGCTGCAGCGTCGAGGTGATGAAGGGCGGGGGCGGGTTGCGCCGCTGTTGCTTGCGCTCGACTTGGGCGACGGCGAACCGGCCGCGTTCGACCGCGCCGCGCGCGGCTTCGGCCGCGGCCTTGTCCGGCAACGCGAATTTGTCGAGCTTGACGCCGTCGAGGTGGGTGAGAAAAGCGGAGAAGGGTTCGCCCGCGGGCGTGCGGAACTCGGCGCCGACGGTCCAGTATTCCCGGGAAACGAATTTTTCGATTTCGAGTTCGCGCTCGCAGATCAGACGCAGCGCCACCGATTGCACCCGCCCGGCGGAACGCGAGCCGGGAAGCTTCCGCCACAACACCGGCGACAGCGTGAAGCCGACCAGATAGTCGAGCGCGCGGCGGGCGAGGTAGGCGTTCACCAGCTCGCGATCCAGCCCGCGCGTATGTTCGAATGCCGCCGTGATCGCGCTCTTGGTGATTTCGTTGAAAACGACGCGGCGGACCTCGATGCCTTCCAGCGCCTTCTTGCTTTTGAGAACCTCGCGCACGTGCCAGGAGATCGCCTCGCCCTCGCGGTCGGGGTCGGTGGCGAGGTAGAGGCGCTTGGCCCCTTTGAGCGCGCTGGCGATTTCCTGCAGGCGCTTGTTCGCGCGGCCGTCCACCTCCCAGTCCATGGCGAAATCGTCCTCGGGCCGGACCGAACCGTCCTTGGAGGGCAAGTCGCGCACGTGGCCGTAGCTGGCGAGAACTTTGTAGCCGGGACCGAGGTACTTATTGATCGTTTTGGCCTTGGCCGGCGATTCGACGACGACGACGTCCATACGTTATTTTTGTCCGGCTTCTGCCGGCAACTCCATTGTTGTTGACGCTTTTCAGGCCCCCCGGAGCCGCGAGACCTGGTTTCCGGGGTGGCGTTCCAGCCGTCCTGCAAGCTCCAGTTCGAGAAGAATGGTGAGCACGACGGCAGGGGAGAATTGGCAGCTACGGATGATTTCGTCAACCGGCAAGGGTGTAAGTCCAAGATTTTCAAGGATAATTTCCCGTGCCTGGGCCAACTGCCCCGCCTCGATGTCGGCGTTAACCATATCGCCGGGAGAAAACGCGCTCGGCGGTTCCTCGATCCGCATGTCCCCGAATTGGGCGAGTCCGGCGACCACGTCGGAGGCGGATTCGGTCAACACCGCACCCTGGCGGATCAGCCCGTTGGTTCCTTGCGCGCGCGGATCGCCCGGCGCGCCCGGCACCGCGAACACCTCGCGGCCTTGATCGAGCGCAAACCGCGCGGTGATGAGCGAACCCGACTGCGGGCTCGCTTCCACCACCACCACGCCGCGGGAAATGCCGGAGATGATCCGGTTGCGCCGGGGAAAGTGGCGCGCGAGCGGCTGGGTTCCGCACGCCATTTCGGAGACGATCGCGCCTTGTTCCCGGATCTTCTCGTAGAGCGCCGCGTTCTCGGGCGGATAGAGCACGTCCACGCCGCCGCCGAGCACCGCGACGGTGCCGCTCGCGAGCGCGCCTTCGTGGCCGGCGGCGTCGATCCCGCGCGCCATGCCGGAAGCGACGACATAATCCTCGCGCCCGAGATCGGCCGCAAGCGCGCGGGCGAAACGCCGGCCGCCGAGGGTGGCGTTGCGCGCGCCGACCACGGCGACCGTCTTGCGCGCGAGAAGGGATGCGTGTCCGAGCAGGGCGAGCAACGGCGGTGCGTCCTCGATGTGCGCGAGCAGCGGCGGATACGCGGGCTCGCCGAAGGCGACGAAAGAGCCGCCGAGCCCGGCAAGTTTCTCCATTTCCGCCTCGGCTTCGGGCTTGGAGCAGACGGCCGGAGCCGGTCCGCCGCCGCGCGATGCGAGTTCGGGCAGGCGCAGGAGCGCTTCGGCGGCCGAGCCGAAACGCTCGATCAGGCGATAAAAAGTCACGGGGCCGACCCGCTCCGAGCGGATCAGCCTGAGCCAATCCCGTTTCTCCGTCGCGGGCAAAGTCCGGCTTTTCCCGCCGTCGGTTCCGGGCCTGAGCGGCGCCTCGTTGGCCATCGGCCTCCTCCTTGGCTCCCGGACGCCATCATGGTTCATGCTTTGTTCTTATTCAAGGGGGTTTGTCAAGCCCATGAAAAACCCCCGGAAAAGACAAAGACGGAGTCCGGAGGTTTTCCGCCGGGCGACGGGGCGGGGGTGAAGTCAGTACGACGACGGCGGCGGCGCGGTCTTCTTCGTCGCGGCCTTCTTCTTCGCGGTTTTTTTCGCGTCGGCTTTTTTCGCGCCGCCCTTCTTGGATTTGGCGGCCGCCTTGGTTTTGGAATCCGACTTCTTTTTTGACTTGGCGGCCTTTTTCGCCTTGACCGTCGGCGCGTCCTGGGGCGCCGGAGCCTGGGCGAACAGAAGATTTTCGGAGGGCGGCTGGGCGTAGGATTGCGCGCTCGCGGCAAGGGCGGCGAAACCGACCGCGGCCGCGGCTGCGAGGGCAATAATCTTCTTCATGGGGCAAAGTCCTTGAGTGATGTCGGGTGCGAGGCCGGTTGGGCGAACTTTAATACGCCGCGCCCGCGGTTCAAGATTTTTTACCGATGCGGGGTTCAGCGCCACCACGCTTCCTTGCCTTTAACCATGCACCGCGAAGCCCGCGTCGCCAGGACGGCGATCTCGGGAATCGCGCACCACACATCGTCTCTCGCACATTCTTTCCATTCAGGATACCGCCCATTCAGCTTGAACTCGTTCGTTCCGATCAAGGCTATGTTGGTGACTCTGCCATAGCTGGCACCCCCGATGTAACTGAACCTTCGATCCCAAGGCGCGTCCATGCCTTCATGGCGGCCGCGAAGACGGTAATGACCCACGGCTCGTCCGAAGTCGAACGCCAGTTCCGTCGCGCTCAAATCATCGAGCCGGCCACGCCACACGAGCTCCTCCTGCCAATCCACGCGGCCTCTCACCAAGAACAATTCCACATCCGCCGGGACAGTTTCGAAGTTCACCAGTTCGATACGATTAGTGACACAGGGCGGCACGGCCCAAAGACCGGCGAAAACCAGAAATACGCCACCCGCCAGCCAGAGAAGCCGGCCGAGCCAGATCCGGATGCGGGATCGTTGAGGTTTTTGTTCCATCGGGTTCAGCGCCTTTGGCCGCCGGGAGGCCGATAGAGTAACCCCGGAGCCCGGTCCGGCAAGAGAGATCGCGGTTCGTTGGTTTCGAACGGGCTTGTCCGAAGCTTTCCCTCCCGGATCGCCTCGCGGATGACATCGCGCCCGTCGCGATCCGCGTTCACCGGATCGGCGGCCAAATCGCGCCCGACTTTATTGTTGTAGAGGTCCATCAGCCGCTCCGGGGTCGGGTTCGAATCGCTTCGCTCGTGAGCGTCGCCGAATTCCTTGGCGGCCTCCGGTCCGGCCTTGCGGGCGATTTCGAACGACCAATAGGCGTGGCGGAACGCATCCGCCTCGTTGTTATGCGGGATGACGCCCGGATATTCTTTTTCAGTAATTTTCGTCACCTCGGTTTCTAATTCATTTGCCTGACGCGCATCCAACGGCCGCCGAAGGGCGGCTTCCCATAGTTTCTCGCCGTTCGGATCGAATTCAACTTTCCGGTAAAAATCCTCCGGATCGACCGGTTCACGCGAATCCGGGGCCGGGAGCGAATCGTCCGTCTTGTTGTCGTCCGTTCCGGCTTGCGCGTCCCCGGCGTTCTCCGCGTCGTCGAGAAGATTGCGGACCTTCGGCGATTCGGGCGCGGATTCGGAAGCACCGCCTTCGCCCGGCCGGGACCGCCAGTAATCGGCGACTTCCACCTTGCCGCCGTCGCGCGCGTGGGATTGCACGTGCACGGCGCCGCCCGCGCCTCCCCGTTCATCGAATTAGCGCTCGATCTCGTCCATCTCCCGGTTTTCCTTGGCGACCAGGTGAGCGATGTACTGGGGCTTGAGCGGCTTCAGGTCGATCATTCGCCCGATCGCGTCGTAGCGGGTATGGGGATACATGATTTCAAATCCCCGCTGGACCAGCCGGCGATAGAGCGGGGATCGGGGGTGGCTCAGGTCCCAGTAGGGCCGGGCCTTCATGAGTTCCTCGATGGTTTCGGGCGTGAGCGGATTGGGCAGTCTCGGTATCGGCATGGCGGACATGGGATTCCTCCGGGCTCCGAAGGATAGGAACATATTAAGAACTCTTTGTCAAGATTAAATTCTCTCATAGAAAATAATTCTTGATATACGTTATTTTATAGGATATATGTCACATTTTCCCGTCATGGCCGGGCCGCCGCGCAGCGGCGAGCCCCGGCCATCCACGGCTTTGTTTTGAAGGCGTGAATGCCCGCTTTCGCGGGCATGACAGGTGCGGAACGAGGCCCCAAATGACGAGGAAAGACGAGAAAAGATGAGCGATGTTGAGCAAAACGGTTTCAAATCGGGTGGTTTCGAGCGAGATCAACGCTTTAGGCCGGTTTTAGCTTGTCAAAACCCCCTCCAAACTTGCGCGAAGCCGCGCCAACCTGCTCTAGCGGCCGAGGCGGGGTTCCTCGCCGCGCAGCAGTCGGCGAATGTTCTGGCGGTGACGGACGATGGCGAGAACGCCGAGGCCGAGCGCGAGCGCCGCCGCCGGCGCGTCGTCGATGAGATAGGCATACAACGGCGCAAGCCCGAGCGCGGCGAGCGCGGCGAGAGAGGAGACGCGGAACAGAGCCGCGACGGCGAGCCACGTCAGACAGGCGCCGATCCCGACCGGCCAGGCCACGGCGATCAACGTGCCCAAGCTCGTCGCCACGCCCTTGCCGCCCTTGAAGCGGAGCCAGGCCGGAAAATTGTGCCCGAGCACGGCGGCGAGGCCGGCGAACAACGCGGCTTCGCGTTCCAAGACGGCCAGCATTACCAACACCGCCGCCGCGCCCTTGGCGCCGTCCAGGACCAGCGTCGCGAGGGCCAAGCCCTTGCGTCCGGTACGCAGAACATTGGTCGCGCCGATGTTGCCCGAACCGATGGCGCGAATGTCGCCGAGGCCCGCGAACTTGGTCAGCAACAGACCGAACGGGATCGAGCCGAGCAGATAACCGAACCCCGCGGCGAGCGCGATCGCGCCCCAATCCGCCATCGTCACGGCGCGTCCTCGGCGAAGACGCCGCGGCCATCGACCACGGTCAGCGCCGCGCGGCCCTGCACCGGGCGGCCGTCGAAGGGCGAGTTCTTGGATTTGGACCGAAGCTTGTCCGCATCCACCTTCCACGCCCGTTGCGGGTCGAACAGGACGAAATCGGCGGGCCGCCCCTTGGCCAGCCGGCCGGCGGGAAGACGCATCAGCCCGGCCGGCGCCGCGGTGACGAGGCCGAGCGCGTCGAGCAGCTTCATCTCGCCGTTATGAACGAGTTCGAGCGTGATCGGCAGCAGCGTCTCCAAACCGATGCCGCCGAAGGCGGCCTGGGGAAAGGGCAGGCGCTTGACTTCCTCGTCCTCGGGGATGTGATCGGAGGCGATGGCGTCGATGGTGCCGTCTTTCAGCGCGGCGACGACGGCGAGGCGGTCCGCCTCGCTCCGGAGCGGCGGCGAAAGCTTGGCGAAGGTGCGATAGTCGCCGACCGCGGTTTCGTTGAGGGCGAAATAGGGCGGCGCGGTGTCGCACGTGATCTTCAAGCCGCGGTCCTTGGCGCGGCGGATGGCGGCGAGCGAGTCCGCGGTCGAGACGTGGGCGAAATGCAGCCGCCCGCCGGTCATCTCGGCGAGACGGATGTCGCGCTCGACCATGATCGCTTCGGCCGCGGCGGGAATGCCGGAGAGACCGAGCCGGGTCGCCATCGCGCCCGCGTTCATGACGCCGCCGGCGGCGAGCGTCGCTTCATCGGGGTGCTGGACGATCAAGAGATCGAAGCTCGAGGCATAGGCGAGCGCGTTCTTCATCACCCGCGCGTTGGCGATCGCGTAGAGCCCGTCGGTGAAGGCGAGCGCGCCGGCTTCGGCCAGAAGCCCCATCTCCGCGAGCTCGACCCCCTGGGTCCCTTTGGTCGCGGCGCCGTAGACGTAGGCCTTGCTCATGCCGACCTTGCGCGCGCGCCGCGCGATGAACTCCGCCACCGACATGTCGTCGATGACCGGCGTGGTGTTGGGCAGACAGACCATGCTGGTGACGCCGCCCGCGACCGCCGCGTGGCCGGCGGAATAGAGCGTTTCCTTGTGCTCGTCGCCCGGCTCGCCGGGGAAGACGCGGATGTCGACCAGGCCCGGCGCGAGGCAGAGCCCCTGGCAATCGACCACGGCCGCGCCCTCGGGCGCGCGCCAGGCCCGGCCTTCGCGGTAGAGGTCCTGGCCGATCGCGGCGATGGTCTCGCCTTCGACCAAAAGGCCGCCCGGCGCATCCAAGCCGCTCGCGGGATCGAGCAGGCGGGCGTTGACGTAGGCGGTCGGGCGCGGCTGGGCGGGGTATTTCGGCATCGCGGTCCC
Source organism: Rhodospirillales bacterium RIFCSPLOWO2_12_FULL_67_15 (assembly GCA_001830475.1). GTDB lineage: Bacteria > Pseudomonadota > Alphaproteobacteria > Rhodospirillales > 2-12-FULL-67-15 > 2-12-FULL-67-15. The sequence goes on along the minus strand of MIAC01000019.1, from coordinate 636 downwards.
CTACAGATTCCGCGTCGCCGGCAGGGCCAGATTGGCGGTCAAGATCTCGAGCACCGCCATGCGCACGGCGACGCCCATCTCGACCTGTTCGCGGATGACGCTGCGGCCGTAGTCGTCGGCGACGAGCGAATCGATCTCGACCCCACGGTTCATCGGACCGGGGTGCATGATGAGCGCGTCGGGCTTGGCCGCGGCGAGCTTGTCGTAGTCGAGGCCGTAGAAGCGGAAGTACTCGCGGGTCGAGGGGAACAGAGCCGATTGCATCCGCTCGGTCTGCAACCGCAGCATCATGACGATGTCGCAGTCCTCGAGCCCCCGGGTCATGTCGTGGAAAACCTCGGCGCCCAGGCTTTCGATATTGGAAGGAACCAAGGTCCGGGGCGCGATCAGGCGGACCCGCGCGCCCATGGTGGTCAGCAGGTGGATGTTGGAACGCGCCACGCGCGAGTGCGTGATATCGCCGCAGATGGCGACGAGCAGACCCGAAAGCCTTCCTTTGCGCCGACGAATGGTGAGGGCATCGAGCAGCGCCTGGGTCGGATGTTCGTGCGATCCGTCGCCGGCGTTGACGACGGCGCAGTTGACTTTTTCGGAGAGCAATCGTGCCGCGCCCGAGTCGGGATGGCGCAACACCAG
>MIAC01000018.1:3106-3276 GCA_001830475.1 Rhodospirillales bacterium RIFCSPLOWO2_12_FULL_67_15 | reverse complement strand
TTTTACCGCCGCCGTAATGTGCGCTTGGGCGAGCTCGACCGCGGAGAAGTCGCGCCTCGCGAGCCCGGCGGCGGCCGTGGCTAGGTCGAGGTCGGTGAGATCGTTCATTCCACCACCTTGGGCACGGCGTAGAATCCGTCCGCCGGCTCGGGCGCGGTTTTCAGCACGGC
>MIAC01000018.1:0-2934 GCA_001830475.1 Rhodospirillales bacterium RIFCSPLOWO2_12_FULL_67_15 | reverse complement strand
TCCCTGGCCATCGGTTCGAGATCTTCGTCGCGCACGCGGATGCGGGCGAGCAATGCGACGGTACGGACTTGATCGCGGGTCAGCGCCATGGGAGGCCGGGGAAGAAAAGATGAAACGGGCCGCGAACGTAGCACTCGCCGAACGGCGCCGGCAACCGGTCAGCGCTCGCGTTTGGCGAGCGCCTCCCAAGGCTTCGGTCCCCAGGAGGAAAGCGTGAGTTCGGCGGCTTGGGCGAGCGCGCTCGCGACGTCGCCGGCGCGCCGAGGCGAGGGCTTGCCTTTGACGAGCCAATCCGCCGGCCACGCGGTTTCGAGGGCCACATCCCCCTTGTCCCGGTCGTAGAAAAGGATGGTGGAAAACGCCTGATCGGGATCGGGCGAGATGCCGAGAACGTCGAGGGCGATCTGGTAGACCGGTTTCGGCCCGCCCTGGTGGGAGATTTCGCTCATGAACATCGGGGTTTCGAAGGAAAAGCGCGCGGAACCCCTCTCGCACGCGAACGACGCGCTGTAATCGGCGAGCCGGCCGGGGCCGATCTCGACCACGGTCCGGCCTTCGAAGCGGATCACGTAGCGGCAGTTGTAGCCGCCGGCCGCCACCGCGCCCGCGATCTCCTGGGCGAGCGTGCCGTCGAGAATCGGTGCGAGCGCATCCGCCGCGACGAAGCCGAGACGCTCCTCGCCCTTCCGCACGGCGAGCCAAGTGCCGGACTTACCGAACACCGTCACTTCCTCACCTTTCTTCAGTTCACCGACCTTCTTCGCCGTCGGTTTGGGCGCGGCGGGCTTTTCCTTCCCTTTTGTCGCCGGCCGGCTCTTGGGAACGCCCGAAGCCGGCCCGGCCCCGGGCGCTTCCAGGACCGGAGCATCCCTCGTCGCCAAGTAGCTCCCCGAAACCGGATCCAGCGTCACGCCCTTGAACCGCTCGGCCGCCTGCGCCCAAGCGCGGGAACACGCGAGCGCAAGAACGAGCACGAACAGAAGCACACTTGAGCTTCGCCCGACTCGGATATTCATTTCATCTTGACCGAACCCATGCCGCCCAACCCGGTACGACGCCGTTGGCGTCGATCCAATATATAATACGCGGCCGCCCGCGGCGAGCGCGCCGGCTTAACCCTTCCCGTATGGCCAACGGACGCCGCCGGGATTAGCGTATCCGGCCCCGCCCCTAACCCTTTGGATGCGAATCGCCGCCCCATGCCCGTCGTCGCCCTCGAAGACCTGATGTCTCTGCTCGCGCGCGATTCGCGATTGCTCGGTTTCGACGTCGGCAAGAAGACGATCGGGCTTGCGCTTTCGGACGTGCGGCGGACGATCGCGAGTCCAATGGAAACGATCCGGCGCGCGCGCTTGGCCGCCGATCTCGCGCGGATCGAGGCGCGGGTCTTCGAGCACGGCGTCGGCGGCTACGTGGTCGGGCTGCCGGTCGCGCTCGACGGGCGCGAGGGTCCCCGTTGCCAGTCGGTGCGCCAGTTCGCCGCCGATTTGCTCAAAGCGCGCGACCTTCCGCTCGCGTTCTTCGACGAACGGCTTTCGACCGCCGCCGTCGAACGTTTCCTGATCGACGAGGCGGACATGAGTCGCGCCCGCCGCGCCGAAGTGGTGGACAAGATGGCGGCGGCCTACATCCTCCAGGGCGCGCTCGATCTCATGGCGCGCGGGCATTAAAGGCGGTTTTCACGCGCGGAAAATTTTACGCCTCGTAGTCGAACAGCTTCAGCATCTCGCCCGCGTGGCGGCGAAAAGCCGATAGCGCCGTTTCGTCGAAGCGCTCGCGCCAAAGCCCGGCGGCGCCTTCGGGCACGAGCTGGGTCGCGGCCTCGACACAAGGCGCGAGCCGGCTTTCACGCCAATCGACACCGAGAAAGCGGCACAGCCGGGAGAGGGTGGGGGTGGTGCGATCCAGCATGTGTTCGCATTTCACTTCCAAAAACCGGTCGGGATGCTCGCGGCCGAACGTGCGCGCGCTCGCCACCGCGTTGGACCAGGAGCGGGCGAAGGTTTCGGCGAAACCGGCGAAGGTCGGATAGCGCGCGGCGAAGGTTTCGCCCTTCGTTTTCAGGTTGTGATCCCAGGCCGCGGTCGCTTCGTCGCGGCCGTCGCGGACGACGTGGACGAAGAGCGCCCCCGGAACCAGCCGTTCGAGCTCGGGCATCGCCAGCACATGCTCGGGCGTGCGCTCGACCAGGCACTTGACGGCCTTGTCTTCGGCGTAGCGGGCGAGCGCGAGCCCGAACGCGATGCGCGCGAGATGCATCCCATCGGTCGCGTCCAGCCCTGCTGCGCTGAAGGGCAGTCCGGCCTGTTCGGCCTCCGCCCGCGCTTCGGCGAGGCGGCGGCGGTAATGGCCGACCGCCTGGCCCATCAGGGGCAAGAGCGCCTCGGCGATGCGGCCTTCGCCCTTGGCGGCGATTTCGGGATGGGCATCGAGCGCCCGCTCGACCATCGCCGTGCCCCAGCGGGTCGCGCCGACGACGAAGGCGATGCGCCGGGCAAAGACCCATTCGAGGCGCTGTTGCATGATCCGCCAAGCTTCGTCCATCGGACGGTTCCTCCACGGCCGGCGCGACTTTAGCATTGCCGGCCCCGGCCCGGCAGGCCGCTTGTCGCTTAGAACGGGTGGGCCTATAGTGCGGCCCCGATGAGCGACCCAGCCCTTGCGTCCCCGCCGGCGCCCTTCGAGGGGTTCACGCACCGGCATTTGTTGGGGATCGAAGGACTCACCCCTTCCGAAATCTCCGCCCTGCTCGACCGTTCCGAATCCTACGTCGAGCTCAATCGCGGCGCCGCCAAGAAGCAGAACACGCTCGGCGGTCGGACCATCGTCAATCTGTTCTTCGAAAGCTCGACCCGCACCCGCACGTCGTTCGAGCTCGCGGGAAAAAGGCTCGGCGCCGACATCATCAACATGTCGATCGCCACCAGCGCGATC
>MIAC01000017.1:2243-2354 GCA_001830475.1 Rhodospirillales bacterium RIFCSPLOWO2_12_FULL_67_15 | reverse complement strand
GAAGCGGGGCCGGTCCTTGGCGGCGAAGACGGCGGCGACGGCGCGATCGTCGGTCGCGTCCGCGCCGAGGCCATAGACGGTTTCGGTCGGAAAGGCGACCAGGCGGCCGGC
>MIAC01000017.1:0-2152 GCA_001830475.1 Rhodospirillales bacterium RIFCSPLOWO2_12_FULL_67_15 | reverse complement strand
AGAAAGAGCCGTCAATGAAGCGACGGCTCTTTCGGTCCTCTTGGGACTATCCGGTCGGACCATCCATGGGGTGATCCGAAACCGGAAGGTGTTCCACAGGAGTGGAACATCTGGTTCGCGGTCAGCTTGACCGCTACAAGGGCCGTTCCCCTATGCATCAAGCGGGGGGAACGGATATCCCTGCTTTGTGCCCTCTTGGGGCAATACATATATACCAAAAACCGGAGACGGATTCAACCGCAAACGGTCAAGGCGAAAAATTCTTGCGCCGATTTTTTAGTTGACACGGTTTATATTCGTTATTTGCGCGGCTCCGGCACACCGGGTCCCTGGGCGATGAAGTGCGGGTTCTCGAACCCCGGCTTGCCGTAGGCGAGTTCGGCGCCGTCGCGGTCGGCGATCCGTCCGCCGGCGAAACGCAGGACCGCGTGGCCGGCGGCGGTGTCCCATTCCATGGTCCGGCCGAAGCGCGGATAGACGTCGGCCGTGCCTTCGGCGATGCGGCAGAACTTGAGCGCGCTTCCGACGACAACCCGCTCCGCGACCCCGAGCCGGTCGAGATAGGCATCCACTTCGGGCGTCGAGTGGTGGCGGCTGATCGTGGCGATCAATCCTTTCGCCGGCGCCTGGCGGCAGGAAATGGGCTGCGGCGCGGCCGCGCCCTTGGCGCGGAACGATCCCATCGGCCCGCCCCAGTAGGCGAGCTCGATTGCCGGGGCGTGGACCACGCCGGCGGCGGGCCTGCCGTTCTCGATCAGGGCGATGTTGACGGTGAATTCGCCGTTGCGCTCGACGAATTCCTTGGTGCCGTCGAGCGGGTCCACCAGCCAGAACGGCCGGCCGTTGGCCGCGGGGATGTTTCCCTGGGCGAAGGCTTCCTCGGCGACGATGGGAAAGGCATCGGTGACCTCGGCGCGGATCGCATCGGTAATGAGCGCCTCGGCGGCGCGGTCGGCGGCCGTGACCGGCGAGGAATCGGCCTTGCGCTCGACCGCGAAGTCGGTGCGATAGATTTTGAGAATCTCCACGCCCGCGCGCCCCGCGATCGCGCGCAGCCGTTCGAGCAGATCGAAAGTGACGTTGAGAGTCACGAGTACTCCCGCGAAGATTTCGCGGGCGATTGTGACGGCGGGGCTTGCGTTGTCAACGGGCCGTTCTTATGACGGACGGCGGCGACGAATGCGGCCGGCGTCCGAATCCATCGTGCGACGTTATTTTTCATATGCCCGGTTCGTCTCGCCGTGAGCTACTTCTTGCCTTTTGTTTCCATCCGGTCCTTGAGTTCGGGAAGCTTCGCCTGGATCACGTCCCATACGATTGACCAGTTGACACCGGTGTAATGGTGGATGAGGCGGTCGCGCATGCCGGCTATGTCCTGCCACCGGATGGCCTTGTGCTTCTTCCGGAAATCCGCGGAGAACCCTTTTGCGGCCTCGCCTATGATTTCGAGATTTCTGACGACGGCATCCTGCACCATCGTGTCTTTGAGAAATGCTTCGTAGCTTATGCCGCGGGTATAGCGCTGTATCCTCTCGATCGCTTCGCCGATGTCTTCAACCAGTCCATCGTCTTGGCGTTTAGGCATACGCAAGCGTCTTCCGGATGCTCTCGGCGATTCCCCGCACACGGATGCTATCCAACCCCTCAGGGGTGAGTATTTCTACCTTCTTGCCAAAGAGATTCTCAAGTTCACGGGAGAGCCCGATGAAGTTGTCGTAGGTGGGCTGCTTGAACGCGACGAGAAAGTCGATATCGCTTCTGCCGGTCTGCCGTTCCTTCGCGTAGGAGCCAAAGAGGCCTATCTTCTTGACGGCATATCTTTCAAGCAGGCTCGGATTCTGCCGCAGGGTGCGGAGAATTTGCTGCCGAGTCAGCGCGTTTTTCTTTTCGTTTTTCATTTTTCCGATGTGCTCCATCCGCGGCTCCCGACATTACCGCAGTTGCCGATGTCGGGCGATGCACTCCGGTGCCCGGGGAATCCCGCCGCGCGGTCATGAGTTTCCTCCGGGCACCGGAGAACAAGAACATGTTAAGAACTAATTGTAAAGATTATTTTCTCTTATAGATAATAATTCTTTACATCAGCGATTTTATAGGATATATGTCACATTATTCCGTCATTCCGGCCGGACCCTCGCGCAAGCGAGGGGGA
>MIAC01000016.1:187-1147 GCA_001830475.1 Rhodospirillales bacterium RIFCSPLOWO2_12_FULL_67_15 | reverse complement strand
CCACACGGTGTTGCACGGCGGCCGCCGCGTCGCGCGCAACGATGCAGCCCAGGCCGCGTGCCTGCAGACCGAGGCCGCCACCATCAGGACGCTGAAGGGCGCCGGCATCGAGGTGACAAGCGTACGGGCGATGCCGAGCGCGACCGGCCTGCACCACGTGCGCGTGGCGATCCGCCAGAGCGCCGCCGGACAGGCGCGCGCGGCGATCGCGGCGCTGTTCACGCTGCCGCTGCTGCGGCTGGTGTTCGTGGTGGACGACGACGTGGACATCTGGTCCGAGGAGGATTTCGAGTGGGCGCTGTGCACGCGCTTTCGCCTGGACCGCGACCTGGTGACCGAGGCTGGGCATTTTGCACTGACGATGGACCCGGTCATCGACGAGAACGGCAAGATGACCAAGGGCGGCTTCGACATGACCGCTCCTTTCGGTGCCACCGAACGCATCGTCGATCGCCTCTCGTTCGCGCCGAAACTCGCGGGCGCCGCGACCCACAAGACCGCCCGGGACGTTCTCGCTGCCGGGCCGAAATACTTCGTCGAGATCATGCGCTCGCTCGGCAGCCGCGACGGACGCGAGGTGACCCTGGAACTCGACTTGCTGCGCGAGCAGGGTGCGATCGAGCGCCTGTCCAACGGCGAGTGGGCGCTGCGCAAGGCCTGAACGGCGCGGTCGCGGCGATCCGCATTCGAGGCCGCCTGCGGCCGGAACGCTGTCAGAGCCTGTCGAGATTCGACCGCAGCCACAGCGCGAGCGCGAGAAATCCGGCGGCGAATGCGATCAGCGACGCCGGCAGGCCGAACAGGCTCACGCAGACTCCCATGACCGCGACGCCGAGCGCCTGCCCGAGCGCCCAGGCGCCGGAGAACATCGACAGGCCGATCCCGCGCGCCTGAGGCGCCATCTCGGTCGCCTTGGTCTGCATCGTGTTGTGCACCAGGTAGAAGCTGAAGCCCACGGCG
>MIAC01000016.1:0-105 GCA_001830475.1 Rhodospirillales bacterium RIFCSPLOWO2_12_FULL_67_15 | reverse complement strand
GGATCATCCGGCGCTGCCCCATCGCCGCGAGAAGCTGGCGCACCACGAGCGTATAGAGCACCGCGCCCGCACCGTAGCTCGCCATGACCACGCCGATCAGCGACA
>MIAC01000015.1 GCA_001830475.1 Rhodospirillales bacterium RIFCSPLOWO2_12_FULL_67_15 | reverse complement strand
CGTTGGGCAATTCGCCGTTGAGCAGCAGGTAGCAGACCTCCATGAAGTCGGATTTCTCCGCCAACTGGTCGATCGGATAGCCGCGATAGAGCAAAACGCCCTTGTCGCCGTCGATGAAGGTGATCTTCGATTCGGTGCTCCCGGTCGAAGTGAAGCCGGGATCGTAGGTGAAATAGCCCGTTGCGGCGTAGAGCTTGCGGATGTCGATCACGTCCGGCCCGACACTGCCCTTGAGGACGGGAAAATCGAACGACTTTCCGGTCTTGTGGTCCGTCAGCGTGACGGAATCCGTCTTGTCCTTGGTCTTGGCTTCGTTCATGGCTCTGCTCCTTCAATAAAGATCAAGCGATCGCCGAGAGGGGGTGGATCACGCGACGGCGACCGTATTCTTGTTCAACGCGTCCTCGATACGGCCGAGGGATTCGTCGCGCCCGAGAACGGCCATCACCTCGAAGATCGGCGGCGAAACGCCCTCGCCGGTGAGCGCGGCGCGCACCGGCTGCGCCACCTGGTTCAGCTTCACGCCCTCGGCCTCGGCAAACCGGCGAACCGACGCTTCCAGCGCCGCGACCGTCCAGTCGGGTTCCGCCGCGAGCGCCGCCGCCAGGCGATTCAGGCGCTCCTCGGCGCCGGCGAGCAGCTCTGCCGCCTTGGCCGAAATCGGCAGCGGCCGGGATCGGGCGTAGAAAGCGGCGCCGTCGGCGAGCTCGCGCAAGGTCTTGGCCCGTTCCTTGAGCCCGCCCATGCCGCGCTTAAGGCGCGCGCGGCCTAAGGGCGCAAGGGGGGCGCCGGCGATTTTCTCGACCCGGGGCGCGATCAGTTCCAAAAGCCGGGCATCGTCCGCTCGGCGCAGGTAATGGCCGTTGAGCGAATCGAGCTTCGCGAAATCGAAGCGGGCTGGCGCGCGGCCGACGCCGGAAAGATCGAACCATTCGATCGCCTGGTCGTCGCCGATGATTTCGGCATCGCCATGCCCCCAGCCGAGACGGAGGAGGTAGTTGCGCAGCGCCTCGGGAAGGTAGCCCATGTCGCGGTAGGCCTCTAGCCCAAGCGCGCCGTGGCGCTTGGAAAGCTTGGTCCCGTCCGGGCCGTGAATGAGCGGAATGTGGGCGAAGCGCGGCACTTCCCAGTCGAAAGCTCGATAGAGCTGCACCTGGCGGAACGTGTTGGTGAGATGGTCGTCGCCGCGAATGACGTGGGTGATTCCCATGGCGTGGTCGTCCACCACCACCGCCAGCATGTACGTCGGCGTCCCGTCGCCGCGCAGCAGCACCATGTCGTCGAGCTGGGCGTTGGCGACGCGCACCTCGCCTTGCACGAGATCTTCCACGACCGTTTCGCCCCCGCTCGGCGCCTTGAGCCGGATGGTGGGCGCGACCCCGGCCGGCGCCAGGGCGGGGTCCCGGTCGCGCCAGCGGCCGTCGTAGCGGACGGGCCGGCCTTCGCGCCGGGCCTTGGCGCGCATCTCCTCGAGCTCCCCGGGCGTGCAATAACAGCGATAGGCGCGGCCGGCCGCGAGCAGCTCGCGCGCCGCTTCGGCGTGACCCTCGCGCCGGGCGAACTGGGAGATCGGTTCGCCGTCCCACTCGAGCCCGAGCCAGCGGAGCCCGTCGATGATCGCGGCAAGCGCCTCGGGCGTGGAGCGGGCGCGGTCGGTGTCCTCGATCCGAAGGAGGAAGGTGCCGCCGGCGCCGTGACGCCGGTGATGCCGGGCGAACAACCAATTGAACAACGCCGTCCGGGCCCCGCCAATGTGGAGGTAGCCGGTGGGCGACGGCGCGAAACGGGTCACGACCTTCATGGCGAGTCGGATCGACCTTGGCTAGAATGAGGATGACGCTCGGCGGCCCAGGATTCCGCCATCATTTCTATCATAGTATCTTAGCACGTGCAGCATGGCCGAATCCCCGGAAAAACCTTCGCGTGCGGGCGTTAACCCTTTCGCCGGGGTCGGACGCGTCGCGGAAAAGCTCTTGTCCGAGGAACAAGACCGGCTCGCTCTCTGGCTTCCGGTTTTCCTCGGCGTCGGGATCGGTATTTATTTCGCCCTTTCTTCGGAGCCCGCGTGGTGGACAGGCGCCCTGCCGCTTGTCCTGGCGGGCGGGGTCATGGCCGCCGCGCCGATGACCTCGCAAGCCGGGCTCGGTCGCGTCGCCGCAAGCGCGCTCATCGCCGCCGCGATCGGTTTTGCGGCGGCCCAGGTTCGGACGGCGAGCGTGGCCGCGCCGGTGCTGGAGCAAAAGACGGGCCCGGTTTCCTTGAACGGCAGGGTCGTTCTGGTGGAGACGCTCCCGGCGGGCGAGGGCGCGCGAATCACGCTCGAGCGCGTTCGCTCGAGCCTGATCGCGCCGGAGCGCACGCCGGAGTACGTCCGGCTGCGCCTGAAACGCCTGCCGGCGGAGTCCTTGGTGCCCGGCGACTGGATCGCGGCGCGGGCCATGCTGTCGCCGCCGCCCGCGCCGTCGGCGCCCGGCGCGTTCGACTTCCAGCGTCACGCCTATTTCCGCTCGCTCGGCGCGGTCGGATTCGTCGTCGGCGGCGTCACGCGGACCGCGCGCGCCGAGGATGGGCCCGGCGGCGAGGGCGAATTCTGGCGCGGCCTCGAACGGCTGCGCCAGGACTTGACGCTCCGCATCCGGACAACCTTGCCCGGCTCCGGCGGGGCCGTCGCCGCGGCGCTGATGACCGGCGACCGGTCGGCCATCCCGGCTTCGGTCAACACGGCGATGCGCGATTCGGGCCTCGTGCACCTGCTTTCCATCTCCGGGCTGCACGTCGGCCTAGTCGCGGCGATCCTGTTCGTGGGCCTGCGCGCGGTTTTGGCGCTGGTGCCGCCGCTCGCGCTCAATTTTCCGATCAAGAAGTGGACCGCCGCCGTCGCCATTCCCGGCACGCTCGCCTATGCGGCCTTGGCGGGCATGGCCGCGCCTACCCAGCGTTCGTTCATCATGGTCGGGCTGGTGATGGTGGCGGTGCTGGCCGACCGCCGCGCGCTCACCATGCGCACGCTCGCCTGGGCGGCGGCCGCGATCCTTCTCGTCCAGCCGGAAAGCCTGCTCAATCCCGGGTTCCAGATGTCGTTCGCCGCGGTCGCCGCCTTGATCGCCGTCTATGAATGGAAGGGCGAGATCCAAACGCCATCCGAGCGCTCCGGGTGGGCCGGGAACCTGGTCGGGGTTTTCGTCGCCGTCGCCGTATCGTCGCTCGTCGCCACCGCCGCGACCACGCCGTTCGCCGTCTATCACTTCAACCGCTTCGCCGTTTACGGCTTGGCCGCCAACATGATCGCGGTGCCGTTGACGAGTTTCTGGATCATGCCGTGGGCGGTGCTGGCGTTCGCGCTGATGCCGTTCGGACTCGAGGCGCTGGCGCTCCGGCCGATGGGATTCGGGGTGGACGCCGTGATCGCCGTCGCCGAAGCGGTCGCCGACTGGCCCGGCGCCGGGATTCTGGCGCCGGCGATGCCCCTTTGGGGCCTCGGGCTTGCGACTGCCGGCGGCCTATGGCTGTGCCTGATGCGCCGGAACTGGCGCCTCGCCGGCGTGGCCCCCCTGATTGCGGGGCTGGGTAGCGCCTTGCTGACCGCGCCCCCCGACATTCTGGTCGACGGCGAGGGCCGGCTTCTCGCCGTGCGCACCGCGGATGGATCGCTCGCGGTCTCGGTACCGCGCGGGAATCGCCTCAGCCGGGAGGCGTGGCTGAGGCTTTCCGGCGTGGAGGAGGGCGAGGCGGCGGCCTGGCCGAGGCCGGGGGAGGCGGACGATGCGGGGCGCTTGCGCTGCGACCGTATGGGCTGCGTCGTGCGCGCTCATGGCCGCGCGGTCGCCCTGGTGCGCGACCGCGGCGCGCTAATCGAGGATTGCGCGCGCGCGGAATTGGTGGTGAGCACGGTCCCGGCCAAGCGCCTGTGCGCCGGCGCCGCGGCCGTGATCGACCGCGGCGACTTGCGCGCCAAGGGCGCGCACGCGGTCTGGATCGGAGCCGACGGCATCACGGTCAAAGCGGTCAACGATGAACGCGGGAACCGGCCGTGGGTTTTGAGGCCCTCCGAACGTTATCCGCGCCGCGCGCCCGCGACCGCGCCGCCAACGCCCGTAGACGAATCCGAAGACGACGGCGGGGAGGAGTAGGATTTATAAACTTGATTTTCGCAACCTGGACTTAGCTGCGGTTTCAGCGAGAATTGGCTTGCCTCCGCGTAGTACGATGCCTGGCAGAGTAAACGCTGCGGCGTCACGAAGTTTCTGAGCGGGGAGACGTAGACCGAAGGTATGGGTTCGACCGCCACCCCCGGCGCCGGCTGTGCTTCCTTCGTATTTCCAATCTTTCTTGTCGAGATAGACAACATCGACACGCCAAATGACCACCGGCCGATCAGCTTTGATCGTCCTTGTGGGGTCCACCAAATAGCGCCAGACCACATACCACCCCGGATGATCGTAATGCGATTGGATCGCCCACGGGCGAGTGCTCCCCTTCGATTCGAGTGCGAGATGAGAGGGCGGATTCAGCTTTCCGCCTAGCGACAGATCGGGGAAGCGTTGCTGGGCAACGTCAGGGTGCTTGTGCTTCTTGTATGGGCTTATCGCATCGAGTGCTTTGACGCCAAAGATACCCACGATCCCACTGAAAACATTGGCTTGCTCGTAATACAGGTCAACCAGATCAGTGGTTTGCGTCTCGATGAAGTTAACCGCTTTACTGATGTGAATCGGCTTTAGGTCTTTTGGTAGCGACACTATTTCCCCCGGCGGAACCATTAGCGGATGATGCACCGTTGACCTTCAATTGAGCAAGCCCGGGGATCGCTTTTTGGGCGATGCGGAAATAGGCCGGGTCCTGTTCGATTCCGATGCTCTGATAACCAATTGCTCTCGCGGCGGCAATCGTTGACCCAGCGCCCATAAATGGATCGAGAACAACCCCCCGACCCAACGGAAGGGCGGCGCGTACGATCTGCCGCATGAATGCCTGCGGCTTGAGGGAAGGATGAGGCGCGATTTTCCGTTCCTCCGGCCGCGTAGGCGCGGAGCGGATTACGTCCGTAAACGGCTCGTCCTCGGAAATTCTACGGAGACCACCGACTCCCCATTTCCTGAGATTGTCCTGCACGCGCCCTTCGCAGGGCTTTCTAAACAAGCCCCACGGTTCCCAACTGGAACGCGGCATGACGCTGACGCCGCTGAATTCATCGTGCGCGTTTTTGGGCCGGTCACCGCCCCGCAGCGTTTGCACCAGGCGGATGATTTCGCCCCGCTTCTCGAACCCAGCCTCGATCAATGGCAGATAGACCACATGAGACAGCAACGGATTAGTGGCGATCATGACATGACCGCCGGGAACCAGGGCGCGAATGGCAAATCGTCCAAATTTCTCGAAGAAAGCGCGCAAGGCAAAAAGATCGGTTTCGTCCAAGACGGTGAATCTTGGGATAGGGCTTCGCTTGCAACCGTCGAACGATGGGGGTTATGCGCCAAACGCCCCCGCGCCCCTTGCGGAGCTTCTTCTTCTCGGCGTCGCTGTATTCTTTGAGTCCGTAGGGCGGGTCCGTCACGATCGCGTGGATCGATTGCGGCTCGCATGACTCGAGCCACGCGAATGCGTCGGCAAGATGAATTTTGTAAAGCTCATGGGGCTCTGTCTTTTTGGTCGCCGCGCGAGACTGCTTATCGGGGTTACTCTTTGGATGATATTTCGGAACCGCATCCGTGATGCGATCCAGCGCAACAATCTCCAAAGTCATTGGTTTGCCTCCCTATGCTATCAAGCGGTTCAATCTCTACCATTCCCCACGCTGTCGAGCAGCGAATCGCTCAATCGTAGCGGCGGATCAAGCCGACGAGGCGGCCCTGGACCTTGACCTGGTCGGGCCCGAAGATGCGGGTCTCGTAGGTGCGGTTGGCGGGCTCGAGCGCGATCGAGGCGCCGCGGCGGCGGATCCGTTTCAGCGTCACCTCGTTGTCGCCCTCGATCAGGGCGACGACGATGGTTCCGTTGTCGGCGGTATCGCAGCGCCGCACGATGGCGGTGTCGCCGTCGAGGATTCCGGCCTCGATCATGGAATCGCCGTCGACCTCGAGGGCGTAGTGCTCGCCCGCGCCCAAGAGCGCGCCGGGCACCTCGATGGTCGCGGTGTCCCGGAGCGCCTCGATCGGCGTTCCCGCGGCGATGCGCCCGAACA
>MIAC01000014.1:226-2408 GCA_001830475.1 Rhodospirillales bacterium RIFCSPLOWO2_12_FULL_67_15 | reverse complement strand
GCGCGAGGAATTCCTGCGTGACGAAGAATAGCGACGCCAGAAACTTTTCGACAAACAACTCATCAGCCGGCAGGATTACGATAAAGCGGTCAGCGATCACGAACAGGCGCGGGAATCGCTCAACGCCGCGCGCCAGACGCTGGCCGATCTCACGCTGGTCGCGCCGCTGACCGGCAAGGTCCTGCGCCAGGACGGCCAGCCGGGAGAAGTGGTGACGAACACCAGCGTGCTGTTCTGGGTGGGCGAGTCCGGCCGCCTGTGGGTGGTGGCCGAGGTGGACGAAGAAGACATTCCGCGCATTCATCCAAAACAGCGCGTGCTGATCAAGGCCGATGCCTTCGCCGGTCAGGCGTTGGAGGGCCGGGTGGCGGAGATCACGCCGAAAGGCGACCCCGTGAACAAGACCTATCGCGTGCGCGTGGACCTGCCCGCCGACACGCCGCTCACGATCGGCATGACGACCGAGGTCAATATCATCGTGCGCGAAGAGAGCAATGCGCTCCTCGCGCCGGTCTCCGCGGTCGTGGATGGTCATCTGTGGACGGTGCGGGACGGCCATGCCTACCGGCACTCGGTCAAAACGGGCGTGGTGGGCGACCGGATGGTGCAGATCCTCTCGGGCGCCGCGGAAAGCGACACGGTGATCCTCTATCCCCCGGCCACGCTGAAGGACGGCCAGCGCGTGCGCGTCTCCGTTCCGTGAAGGGAATCCCCAGGCGATCGCCGCCATGCGCCTGATTCTCGATATCGCCGTCACCCATCTGGTTCACCGCAAGCGTCAGACCCTTGTTTCCGTCCTCGGCGTGGCCATGGGGGTCGGTTTTTTCATCGGCATGGCGGCGATGATGCAGGGATTCCAGCGCTACTTCGTGGCCAAGACCATCGACGTCTCGCCGCACATCATCATCAAGGACGAATACCGCACGCCGCCGCCGCAGCCGGTGGAGCAATATTATCGCGCGGGCGCGATACGCCTGCTGAACGTGCAGCCGCGGGACGAGCGCCGCGGCATCAAGAACGGCATGGCGGTGGTGGACGCGATTGCGCGCCAGCCGGACGTGGCGGTGGCGCCGACGCTCGCGGGCCAGATTTTCCTGCGCTACGGGACCAAGGACGTGTCGGCGACGCTTTACGGCATCGAGCCGGAGAAGGAACGGCGCGTGACCTACCTCGAGCAAGACCTCGTCGCCGGCAGTCTGAATGGTTTGTACACCACCGCCAACGGCATCATCCTGGGCAGCGGACTGGCGGACAAGGTGGGCGCGGCGACGGGCGATACGCTGTCGATTATCTCGCCGGCCGGCGTGATCCTGAAAATGAAAGTCGTCGGGGTGTTCCGCAGCGGCGTGACCGCCAAGGACAACTACGAATCCTTCGCGCTGCTCAAGAAGGCGCAAATCCTCCAGGACCGCGCCAACGTGGTCAACCAGATCCGCATCCGCCTGCGGGACATCAACCAGGCGGCGGCGCTGGCGCGCTCGCTCGAGACGCGTTACGGCTATCGCACCGAATCGTGGGAGGAGACCAACAAGAACGTGCTCGGCATCTTCGTCATCCAGAACGGCATCATGTATTCCACGGTGAGCGCCATCCTGATCGTCGCCGCCTTCGGCATCTTCAACATCATCACCACCGTGATCCACGAAAAGGAACGCGACATCGCGATCCTCAAGTCCATCGGCTTCGAGGAGGGCGCGATCCGCGGGATTTTCCTGCTCGAGGGGGCGGTGGTGGGGGTGGTCGGGACGCTGATCGGCTGGGCGCTGGGCTACGGCCTGACCGAGCTGCTGGCCTCGGTGCGTTTCAACGTGGAAGGTTTCGTGAAGACCGAGGGTTTCGTCCTGTATTACACCTTCCGGCATTATCTCATCGCCGGACTCTTCGCCATGATCGCGTCCCTGGTGGCGTCATACCTGCCGGCGCGCAAGGCGGCGGCGGTCAATCCGGTGGATATCATCCGGGGCGGCGCCTGAACTATGGCCGAGCCCGTGCTGATCGAAGCCCGTGATGTCAGCCGCATACTGCCGGGGCCGGTGCCCGTCACGCTGGTGCGGGACATCAATCTCACCGTGCGGCGCGGGGAATTCATCGCGATCGTCGGCCCCTCCGGTTCCGGCAAGTCATCGCTGCTGTATCTGCTCGGCCTGCTGGACGCGCCGACACGCGGCGCCGTTTATCTCGA
>MIAC01000014.1:0-178 GCA_001830475.1 Rhodospirillales bacterium RIFCSPLOWO2_12_FULL_67_15 | reverse complement strand
TCTCACCCGCTTGGGTTTTGTGTTCCAGTTCCATTTCCTGTTGCATGAATTCACGACGCTCGGCAATGTCACGATCCCGCTGCGCAAACGGGGCGGCCAGAACGAGATAAAGATCGAGCAACGCGCCCGCGCGCTGCTGGCGGAGCTGGGCATGGAAGAGTACGCCGATCGCCTGCCG
>MIAC01000013.1 GCA_001830475.1 Rhodospirillales bacterium RIFCSPLOWO2_12_FULL_67_15 | reverse complement strand
AGCGCATCGCGGACATCAGCAGGCTGCTCGATTCGGTCTCCCCCGAGGAACGCCGCAGGATCGTCTCGGTCTTCAATACCCCGCCGCTCGCGATTTCGCTCGACCGGCCTCGGATGGCGCCGGACAGTGAGCCGCCGGAGGCCGACTTCCGGCTTTCGATGTTCGGAACCGTATTGCGCTACGCCCTCGGAGAAGGCATGCAGGTTCAGGTGGTGAGGGCAGCGGAGATTCCGGCGCGCTACGGACAGCGAGGGCAGAGAAGTCCGCCGGGCATGCCGATGATGCAGGGCCCCATGGCCGGAGCCGGAATGCAGATGATGCAGGGCCTCATGTCCGGCGCCGGGATGCAGATGATGCACCCGGAGAGCATGTTTTTCGTGGTGCAGGTCGTGCTTCGCGACGGGGCCGTGGTGACCTTCGATTCGTTCGTTTCCCCCGAGGCCGCGGGAATGCCGCTGCGCCTCGCCCTGACGCTGCTGGTGCTCCTTGGTACCGTGGTCGCGCTGTCGCTCGTGGCAGTGCGCTGGGTGACCGGCCCGCTCTCGGCGCTGGCGACCGCGGCGGAGAAGCTGGGCGAGGACATCAATCGCCCTCCGCTGCCCGAGACCGGGCCGGTCGAAGCCCGGCGCGCCGCCCGAGCATTCAATAACATGCAGGGGCGCCTGTCGCGCTCCATCGCTGAACGGACCCGCGTTCTTACGGCCATGTCGCACGACCTGAAGACGCCGATCACGCGGCTGCGACTGCGCACCGAAATGCTGGACGACGAGGCGCTTCGCACCAGGTTCTCGAAGGACCTCGAGGAAATGGAGTCGATGGTCATCCAGACCCTGGACTTCATGCGCGATGCGAGCGCAAGCGAACCCGTGCAGCGCGTGGACTTCACGGCGCTGCTGGAGAGCCTGCAGACCGATTACCAGGACATGGGGAACACGGTCGAGGTCGAAGGCCGGCTCGAGCATTCCTTCAGCGGCAGACCGCTGGCGCTGCGCCACTGCCTTACCAATCTCGTCGACAACGCGATTCGCTACGGCAGGCGCGCGACAATCAAGGCAGAGGAAGGGGCAGAGCGGGTCACGATCCGCGTGCTGGACGAAGGACCCGGCATTGCAGAGGGGGAGCTCGAACACGCGTTCGAGCCTTTCTTCAGGGGTGAATCCTCGCGCAGCCGCGAGACCGGCGGAACCGGGCTCGGCCTGGGCATCGCGCGCAATATCGCCCGCGCCCACGGCGGCGATCTGACTTTGAAAAACCGGCCCGGCGGCGGACTGGAGGCGATTCTCACCCTGCCGCGGTCCGACGCACGCTAAACGCGGATCCGGCGCGGGACCGGTCTCAGCCGCCTTCGCGCAGAATCGCGCGCGCCGCGTTCCGACCGGACGCCCCCATCACCCCGCCGCCCGGATGCGTGCCCGCCCCGCATTGGTAAAGCCCGCGGATCGGCGTGCGGTAATTCGCCCACGCGGGCGCCGGCCGCAGGAAGAACATCTGCTCGAGCGAGAGCTCGCCCTGGAAGATGTTCCCCTCGCTCAAGCCCACGATGCGCTCGATGTCGGCCGGCGTGATCACCTGCCGGTGCAGGATCGCCGCCTTCAGGTTCGGCGCGTACTCGGCGAGCGTATCGATCACGGTGTCGCCGAAGGCCTCGCGGCGCGCATCGGTCCAGCCGCCGTTCAGGTGGTACGGCGCGTACTGCACGAAGATCGACATCACGTGCCTGCCCGGAGGCGCCATCGACGGATCGATCATCGAGGGGAGGATGACGTCGAGATACGGGCGGCGCGAGAACTCGCCGTACTTCGCCTCGTCGTAGGCGCGCTCGAGATACTCGATGCTCGGGCTGATCGAGATCGCGCCGCGCAGATGCGGCCCTTTGCCCGGCAGGCAGGTGAAGTCAGGAAGCTCGGCGAGCGCGAGATTCACCTTGCCCGAGGAGCCGCGCAACCGGTAGCGGCGGATCGCCTGCACGAAGTCGGCGGGCAGGTGCTTCTCTCCCACCAGACCGAGAAACGTGCACCGCGGATCGGCGCCCGACACCACGAGCTTCGCCGCGATCTCCTCACCGCTCTCCAGCGCCACGCCCTTGGCGCGGCCGCCTGCGACGAGCACCCGCGCGACCGGCGCGTTCGTGCGAATCTGCGCGCCGAACGAGCGCGCCGCGCCGGCGATCGCTTCGCTCACCGAGCCATTGCCGCCTTTCGCGAATCCCCAGGCCCGAAACACGCCGTCGATCTCGCCCATGTAGTGGTGCAGCAGCACGTAGGCCGTCCCCGGCGAGCGCGGCCCGGCGAGCGTCCCGATGATCCCGCTCGCGGCTTTGGTCGCCTTCAGCGCCTCGCACTCGAACCATTCGTCGAGGTAGTCGGCCGAGCTCATCGTGAGAAGCTTCGCGAGCGCGTGAAATTTCTCCGCGCCGAGGCTGCGCAGGGTGCGCCCGAGCCGCGCCAGGCCAAGCAGCTCGCGCGGCGCGAGCGAAGCCGGGTCGGGCGGAATCATCCCGAGCAACGGCTTCACGGCGCGCGCCATTTCATGCATGAGCCGGCCGAACTCGTCGTACGCCTCCGCGTCGCGCGGCGAATGGCGGGCGAGCTCCCGCCGGTTCCGGTCCGGGTCGCTCCACTGCGCGAGGTAATCGCCGTTCGGCAGCGGCGTCAGCGTGGATTCGAGCGGCAGGATCTGCAGGCCGTGGCGCGCAAGCTCCAGCTCGCGGACGATCTCGGGCCGCAGGAGGCTCCCGACATAGGAAAACACCGAGAAGCGGAAACCGGGAAAGACCTCTTCGGTGAGCGCCGCGCCGCCGACGCGCTCGCGCCGCTCGAGCACGAGGACCTTTTTTCCGGCGCGCGCGAGGTACGCGGCGCACACCAGGCCATTGTGGCCGCCGCCGATGATGATGGCGTCGACCATCAGGAGCGCTTTCTTTCAGGATCGAAAAACGGCCTTTTGACCACCCGGGCTGCTGCGCGCCGTCGCCGGTGCTCCACGGTCACTTCCATCTCCACGACGGTGCCCGGTGCGGCCCAGCGCGACCGGAGGTGCGCAAGCGCGATGTATTTCTTCAGAAGCGGCGACCAGCCGCCGCTCGTCGCGTACCCGACCTGATCGCCCCCGGCGTACACCGGGACGCTCGAGCGCCAGGCGGCGGACGGGAGACGAGGCGCGAGCCCGGCCTCGACGTAGAGCCGCTCAAGCGCGTCCCAGTCGAGCTCCAAGCCCACGAACTGCCACTGCGGCCCGCGCTTCGCCTCCTCCGCGAGCGCGTTCCTGCCGACGAAATGATCCTTGTCGAGATTCACGGTCCAGCCCAGAGCAAGCTCGTAGGGGGATGAAGTCTGGCGCCCGATGAGCGCCTTGTTCGCCGGCACGTAGTCCACGTCGATCAGCATCAGCCCCGCTTCGATGCGCGCCAGGTCGAGCGCGAGCATTCCCGCGGGCGTGATCCCGTACGGCTCGCCGGCGCCGATCAATGCATCCCAGACCACAAGCGCGTGCGCGGCGTCGAGCCAGATCTCGAAACCGAGGTCGCCCGTGTAGCCGGTGCGCGAGACCGAGACGGGAACGCCTCCCAGGGTCGTCGAGCCCACCCGGTAGTACTTCAGCTCGACTTCGCCAAGCTGCCGGAGAATGGCGTGCGAAGCGGGCCCCTGGAGAGACAGCGCGGCAATCGACTCGGAGACGTCCTCGATCGCGACCTCGAGCCCCAGAGCGTTGTCCTGGAGCCAGCGCAGGTTGGGCTCGGCCGAGGTAACGCGGAAGGTCTGCTCGTCGAGGCGCGCGATCGTGCCGTCGTCGAGCACCTTCCCGGCGCCGTCGCACCAGGGCGTGTAGAGCACCTGCCCGGCTGCCGCGCGCGTGACCTCTCGCGTCACGACGCGATCGAGGAGGCGCGCGGCGTCCCTGCCATGCACCCGGTACTTATGGAGGGGCGAGACGTCGAAGAGCGCGGCCGAGCTGCGGATCGCGTGATACTCGCGCTCGTGCGAGAGCTCGTAGGAGCTTGCGACCAGGTAGCCCGCCCAGCGGCGCCAGGCGTGGCTCACGCACAGCGGCGCAACACGCGCGTGAAACGGTGTGGTCTTGAGCATCGCGCGGCGTCACCGTCTCCTGCGCGCCATGAGCTTCAGCATCGTATCGAGCGTGATCGTGCTGAAGGTCGCCCGGGCGATCTCGTCGATCTCCGAGAGCACCACGGCGAGCGCCTCCTCCACCTCCGCCGCGGCCGGCCGCGCCGGAGCGCCTTCGCGGCGCGCCGGACGGCGGCCGCCGCGGCGCGCCGCGCTGATGTTCTCGAACAGCCCGATGACGTCCATCAGCGTCAGGCGCTTGGCGTTGCCGGTGAAGCGGTAGCCGCCGCCCACGCCGCGCACCGATTCGAGCAGCCCCGCGCGGCCGAGCGAGCGCAGGACCTTGGCGAGATGGTGCGGCGAGATGCGGTACTTCGCGGCGATTTCCGCGGCCGAGAGCTGCAGCCCGGGGTTGGCGGCGAATTCGAGCACGCTGCATAGCGCCGCGAGCGTATTCTTCTGCAGCCTCACTCGAGGTCCTTCTCGAGCGCGATGAACGGCGCCGCCATCATTCCCTGGCTGCGAAAGAACGACAGGATCAGGTGGTTGTCGCGCGCAAGGATGGTGCGCACCTTGGTCACGCCCAGGCGCCGGAAGCCCTCGCCGATCGCCTCCAGCAGCCGCGTCCCGACTCCCTCCAGGCGCGCGTCGGGGCGAACGCCGATCGCGAACACCCAGCCGCAGGGCGGCATGCCGTACTCCCAGTCGCGCACTTCGGCGATGGCGAAGCCCTCGATCCGCCGGTCCGCCTCGGCGACCAGGAAAAAGCGCTGCCGGCGCCGGCCGCTGCCGTAGCGCCCCAGGATCTCGCCCCAGTACTCGGGTTTCCTGAGGCCGGTGATGCCGGCGTCGATCTCGATCACCTGCGCGAGGTCGCCCGGCTGCACCCCCCGCACTCGCATTTTCTTGAGAGAGATCAAAACCGCCCGCCCCGTCCTCGCTTATCGTGCAAAAGGCGCTTTCCGGTACCGAATTGCCGTCCGGGCGTCATTCTAAAGGAGGAGTCCATGAAGTTCAGAAGCATGTTGGCCGCGCTCGCCGTGCTCGTGCTAGGCGCCGCGCAGGCGCAGGAGCCGATCCGCATCGGTTCGTTCCTTGCAGTCACCGGGGGCGCGGCGTTCCTCGGCGACCCGGAGCAAAAGACGCTCGAGCTCTACGTCGAGCGGCTCAATGCCGCCGGCGGCGTGCTCGGCCGCAAGCTCCAGCTCATCGTCTACGATTCCGCGGGCGACGCCGAGAAAGCGCGCACCTTCGCCAAGCGCCTCATCGAGCAGGACAAGGTGGACGTGATCGTCGGCGGCTCGACCACCGGCGAGACGATGGCGATGGTGCCGCTGGTGGAAGCCGCCGGGGTGCCGTTCATTTCGCTCGCCGGGGCCGTGGTGATCGTCGAGCCGGTGAAGAAATGGGTGTTCAAGACGCCGCACTCCGACCGCCAGGCCTGCGAGAGGATCTTCGTCGACATGAAAGCGCGCGGCGCGACGAAGGTCGCGCTCATCTCGGGCGCCGGCGGCTTCGACAAGTCGATGCGCGCCCAGTGCCTGCAGGTGGCGAAGAACCACGGCATCGAGATCGTCGCCGACGAAGCGTACGGCACGGGCGACACCGACATGACCGCCCAGCTCACCAAGATCAAGAACACCCCGGGCGTGCAGGCGGTGCTGAACGTCGGCTTCGGCCAGAGCCCCGCGATCGTCACCAAGAACCACAAGCAGCTCGGCATCAGCCAGCCGCTTTACCAATCGCACGGCGTTGCCTCGAAGGCCTTCATCAAGCTTGCCGGCGATGCCGCCGAGGGCGTGCGCTTGCCGGCAGCCGCGCTCCTGGTCGCCGAAACGCTGCCCGACTCCGATCCGCAGAAAAAGGTGGTCCTCGGCTACAAGCGCGAGTACGAGGCGCGCTTCAAGTCCGAGATCTCGACCTTCGGCGGCCACGCCTGGGACGGCCTGATGCTGGCGGTGGAAGCGATCAGGAAAGCGGGCTCCACCGACAAGGCGAAAGTGCGCGACGCGCTCGAGTCGATCCGCGGCTTCGTCGGGATCGACGGCGTGTTCAACATGTCGGCGACCGACCACGTGGGGCTCGACATCTCGGGCCTGCGCATGCTCGAGATCCGCAAGGGCGACTGGACGCTGGTGAAGTAACGTAGTGGAATCAGGGGCGGGCCGCCCATGTCCGCCCAGTTTCTTCAATTCCTTCTCGCCGGGTTGACGGTCGGGGCGATCTACGCCCTGGTCGCGCTCGGCTTCTCGATCATCTACAACGCGAGCCAGGTCATCAATTTCGCGCAGGGCGAGTTCGTGATGATCGGCGGGATGTGCACGGTCTGGCTCGCCAACGCCGGCTGGCCGCTGCCGGCCGCGATCGCTGCGGCGGTGCTGGTTGCGGCCGCGGTCGGCCTCGCCCTGGAGAAGCTCGCCGTCGAGCCGGCGCGCGGCGCGTCGGTGGTGACGCTCATCATCATCACCATCGGCGCCTCGATCCTGCTGCGGGGACTCGCGACGATCGTCTGGGACAAGAACATCCACCCGCTGAAGGCGTTCTCGGGCGAGGCACCGATCCAGCTCGGCGGCGCGACGCTCCTGCCGCAGAGCCTGTGGGTGCTCGGCGTGACCGTGGTGATCGTGCTGCTGCTCAGCTGGTTCTTCGGCAGGACGCTGCTCGGCAAGGCGCTGCTCGCCACCTCGCACAACCGGCTCGCAGCGCAGCTCGTCGGGATCAACGTGCGCCATGTCCTGCTCGCTTCGTTCGGGCTGTCCGCGGCGCTCGGCGCCGTCGCCGGGATCCTGGTGGCGCCGATTACTTTCACTGCCTGGGACGTGGGCGTGATGCTCGGGCTCAAGGGCTTCGCGGCGGCGATCCTGGGCGGCATGGGCAGCGGCCCCGGCGCGGTCCTGGGCGGGCTCGTCCTCGGCATCGTGGAAGCGATGGGCGCCGGCTACGTGTCCTCGGCCTACAAGGACGCGATCGCCTTCGTCATCATCCTGGCGGTGCTCTTTTTCCTGCCGAGCGGCCTGCTCGGCAGGCGCTCGAGCGACCGGGTCTGAGGCGGGCCGATGAGCGGACGCACCGCCAGCCTTGCCACGCTCGCCGGGATCGTGCTCCTGCTTCCGCTCGCGCTGCAGAACAACTACTACTACGAGGTCGCGATCCAGGTGGGCCTGAACGCGATCGTGTGCGTGGGCCTGAACCTGCTCATCGGCTACGCCGGCCAGATCAGCCTCGGCCACGCCGGATTTTTTGGCCTGGGCGCGTACGGCTCGGCGATCCTCACCGCGCGCTACGGCTGGCCGCCGCTTGCCGCGCTCGCCTCCGCGACCGCCGGGGTGGCCGTGCTCGCATACCTGATCGGGCGGCCGATCCTGCGGCTGCGCGGGCACTACCTCGCGATGGCGACGCTCGGCATGGGAATCATCATCTCGATTGTCATCGCGACCGAGGACCGCCTGACCGGGGGTCCCGACGGCATGCCGGTGCCGGCGCTCGCGGCGTTCGGCGCGGCGCTCTCCGGGGAGAGAGTCTGGTACTGGGTGGTCGGCGCGACGCTGCTCGCTGCCGTGTGGCTCGCGCTCAACCTGGTGGATTCGCCGCACGGCCGCGCGCTGCGCGCGCTGCACGGCTCCGAGGTCGGCGCCGAGGTCACCGGCATCGACAGCGCGCGCCACAAGGTGAAGGTGTTCGTGATCTCGGCAGTGTATGCGGCGCTCGCGGGCAGCCTCACCGCGCACTACGCCGGCTTCGTCACGCCCGCGAAAGTGACGTTTTTCCATTCGATCGAGCTCGTCACCATGGTGGTGTTCGGCGGCATGGCCTCGACCTTCGGCGCGGTGGTCGGCGCCGCCGTGCTCACGGTGCTGCCGCAGGCGCTCACCGTGTTCAAGGAATACGAGATGGTGGTGTTCGGCGCGGTGATGATGCTCACCATGATCTTCATGCCGAGGGGCCTCGTGCCGACGCTCGCCCTCACGCTCAGCGGCCGGAGGCTGCCGCGATGAGCCTGCTCAGGGTCGAGGGCCTGTCCAAGGAATTCGGCGGTGTGCACGCGGTCCAGCAGCTCGACTTCGCGATCCCCGCGGGGCAGGTGTTCTCGATCATCGGGCCGAACGGCGCCGGCAAGACGACGCTGCTCAACCTGCTCACCGGCATCTACGTGCCCTCGAGCGGCAGGATCCTGCTCGAAGCGCGCGACCTCACCGGCCGCGCGCCTTACGAGTACGCGGCCCGGGGGATCGCGCGCACCTTCCAGAACCTGCAGGTGTTCTTCAACATGAGCGCGCTCGAGAACGTGATGGTCGGGCGCTATCTGCACGAGCGCTGCGGGCTGCCGGCGGCGCTGCTGCGCTTTCCCTCGCTGGCGCGCGCCGAGCGGGCCTGCCGCGAGGAGGCGGAGTCGCTGATGCGCTTCGTGGGCCTGGGAGAGTACGCGCAGTCGCCCTCTGACGCCATGCCCTACGGCGCGCTCAAGCGCCTCGAGATCGCGCGCGCGCTGGCGACCAAGCCGCGGCTGCTGCTGCTCGATGAACCGGCGGCGGGGCTCAATCCCACCGAGACGCTCGGGATCGACGCGCTCATCTCGAAGCTCGCCGAATCGGGCGTGACCGTGGTCCTGGTCGAGCACAACATGAAGCTCGTCATGGGCGTCGCGGACCGCATCCTGGTGCTCGACTACGGCAAGCGCCTTGCCGAAGGCACGGCGGAGGAAGTGCGGCGCGATCCGAAGGTGATCGAGGCCTATCTGGGCGCGGGAGCCCACTGATGCTGGAAGCGAAAGCCCTCGCCAGCCACTACGGGCGCATCCCGGCGCTGAAAGGCATCGACCTCGCGGTGCGCGAGGGCGAGCTCGTCGCGCTGGTCGGCGCCAACGGCGCCGGCAAGACGACGCTGCTGCGAGCGCTCTCGGGGGTGCAGCCGGTGAGCGCCGGGTGCGTGCTCTTCGACGGCGAGGACATCACGCGCGCCTCGCCGCACTGGCGCGTCCGGCGCGGCATCGTGCAGGTGCCGGAGGGGCGCCAGGTATTCGGGCCGCTCTCGGTCGAAGACAACCTGCTGCTCGGGGGCTACACGCGCAAGCGGGCCGAGGGCGCGCGCGGGCTCGAGCGCGTCTACGCCATGTTCCCGATGCTTCGCGACAAGCGTCGGGAAGCCGCGGGCACGCTCTCCGGCGGCCAGCAGCAGATGCTCGCGATGGGCCGTGCCCTGATGGCGCAACCGCGGCTGCTGCTCCTCGACGAGCCCTCGATGGGGCTCGCGCCGCGCCTGGTCGAGGAGGTCTTCGAGACGGTGCACGCGCTCAAGTCCGCGGGCACCACGATTTTCCTGGTCGACCAGAACGCGCGCGCCGCGCTTGCCATCGCTGACCGCGCCTATGTCCTCGAAACCGGAACGATCGTGCACGCCGGAACGGGGGCGGAGCTGCTCGCGAGCAAGCAGGTGCAGGCCGCGTACCTGGGACTGTAGCGGTTTATGATTGACCCCAAGAGGAAAGACCGATGAAGAGCACACTGGTAGCAGGGATTTCGGCGACGCGCGAGGTCACGGTGGACCGCGAGCGCACGATCAGCTTCATGGGAGAGGCCGCGCGCGTCTACGCGACGCCGATGCTGCTGCGCGACATCGAGATGACCTGCCGCGAGCTGCTGCTCGAGCACCTCGATCCGGGCGAGGACTCGGTCGGCACGCGGGTCGAGCTCGACCACCTCGCCGCGACGCTCCT
>MIAC01000012.1 GCA_001830475.1 Rhodospirillales bacterium RIFCSPLOWO2_12_FULL_67_15 | reverse complement strand
GTGCATCCCGGCTACGGCTTCCTCTCGGAAAAGGCGGCGTTCGCCCGCGCGCTCCGCGACGCCAAGATCGCCTTCATCGGCCCTTCGCCCGAAGCCATGGAGGCGCTGGGCGATAAGATCGCCGCGAAGAAGCTCGCGGCCAAGGCCAAGGTCAGCACCGTTCCCGGCCACGCCGCGGCCCTCGAGGACGCCGAGGCGGCGGTGACGGCGGCCCGGGCCATCGGCTATCCGGTGATGCTCAAGGCCTCCGCCGGCGGCGGGGGCAAGGGCATGCGCATCGCCGACAACGACGCCGAATGCCGCGAGGGATTCGCGCGCGCCACCAGCGAGGCCCGGTCGAGCTTCGGCGACGACCGCGTTTTCGCCGAGAAATACGTGCGCGATCCGCGCCACATCGAAATCCAAATCATGGGCGATAGCCACGGCAACGTCGTCTATCTCGGCGAACGTGAATGCTCGCTCCAGCGCCGCCATCAGAAGGTGATCGAGGAAGCGCCTTCGCCGTTCCTCGACGCCAAGACCCGCAAGGCCATGGGCGAGCAGGCGGTCGCGCTCGCCAAGGCGGTCGGCTACACCTCGGCCGGGACGGTCGAGTTCATCGTCGATTCGTCGCGCAACTTCTATTTTCTGGAAATGAACACCCGGCTTCAGGTCGAGCATCCGGTGACGGAAATGATCTCCGGCCTCGATCTGGTGGAACTGATGATCCGGATCGCGGCGGGCGAGCGCCTGCCGTTCGCGCAAAAAGACGTCAAGCTCGCGGGCTGGTCGATCGAGGCCCGCGTTTACGCCGAGGACCCGTTCCGCAAGTTCCTGCCCTCGGTCGGGCGGCTGACGCGCTACCGCCCGCCCCGGGAAAGCGAGGACGTTCGGGTGGACACCGGCATCTACGAAGGCGGCGAAATTTCCATCCATTACGATCCGATGATCGCCAAGGTCGTCACCCGCGGCCGCGACCGCGCCGAGGCGATCGGCCGCATGGCGCGCGCGCTGGACGAATTCCACATCCGGGGCGTCAGCCACAACATTCCGTTTCTCGCCTCCTTGATGGCGCATTCCCGCTTCAAGGAAGGACGGCTTTCGACCGGCTTCATCGCCGAAGAGTATCCGCATGGATTCCATCCGGCGGACGCGGTCCACGACCGCCCCAGCCTGCTCGCGGCCGCCGCGGCGTCCATCCATCACGCCTTTCAGGAACGCGCGGCGCTGATCGAAGGCCAGCTTCCCGGCCACGAGCGCCGCGTTTCGAACGAATGGATGGTCCGTCTCGGCGAGGCCGAACATCGGGTTTCCGTCGCCCGCTTCCCGGAGGGGTTCGAGGGCCAGCTCGCCGGCCGGCCCTTCCGCATTCGCACCGGCTGGCGGCTGGGCGAGCCCTTGTTCGAGGGCGACTTCGACGGCGAACCGCTCTGTCTCCAGGTGGAGCGCATCGGCATCGCCTATCGCCTATCCCACGCCGGGACCGAGACCGATGCCTTGGTGTTCGGCGTGCACATGGCACCGCTCTGGCAGTTGATGCCGGCGAAGAAAACATCCGATACCTCCAAATTCCTGCTTTCTCCGATGCCGGGGCTTCTGGTGAAGGTCTCGGTCGTCGAGGGGCAGGAAGTGAAAGCCGGCGAGGAATTGGCGGTGATCGAGGCGATGAAAATGGAAAACGTGCTCCGCGCCGAGCGCGACGGCACCGTTGCCGCGGTCAAGGTCAAATCCGGCGACAGTCTCGCGGTGGACCAAGTGATCCTGGAGTTCCGCTAACGGACCGATGGCGACCTCGCCGGAAGAAATCGTCTCCGTCCGCGCCGTCATTTCGGGGCGCGTCCAAGGCGTGTGGTTCCGGGCCTGGACGGTGGAGCAGGCGAGCCGGCTCGGCCTCGCGGGCTGGGTCCGCAACCGTTTCGACGGCGGCGTCGAGGCGGTCTTTTCCGGTCCCCGGTCCAAGGTCGAGGAAATGATCGCCACTTGCCGGCGCGGGCCTTCGGCGGCGCGGGTGGAGAACGTCGCGGTCGAGCCGTGCGAAGCCCCCGGCGGCTTGGGGTTCATTCAGCGCTCCAGCGTCTGAGCCTCGGGCCCGAAAACATTCTCGAAAGTGGCGATCAGGGCCGAATCCATGTCCGCCGTGGTCGCGGTGATGCCGAGATCGAACAGCGAAGTCACCCGGCTCTCGGCAATGCCGCAGGGCACGATCCCGGCGAAATGGCCGAGATCGGGCTCGACGTTGATCGCGAGCCCGTGATAGCTGACCCAGCGCCGGACCCGCACCCCGATGGCGGCGATCTTGGCTTCCTCGCCCGGTCTCCCCCCATGCGCGCCGAGGTCCACCCAAATCCCGATCAGGCCGGGGCGGCGGACACCCCGAACTCCAAAGCGGGCTAGGGCGGCAATGGTCCAGTCTTCGAGCGCGGCGACGAAGGCGCGGACGTCGCGGCCCCGGCG
>MIAC01000011.1:24593-29971 GCA_001830475.1 Rhodospirillales bacterium RIFCSPLOWO2_12_FULL_67_15 | reverse complement strand
CCCTGTTCCACGACCTGGCCAGCCTCGAAGCCGTCCGGGATGGCCACGAACAGCCATCGAGCCTCGGCAATGTTCGCCGCCTTGAGCAACGCGGCGTCCGCCGCGTTGCCGGACAGAGACTCGACGCCGATATCTCGCGCCTGATTCATGATTTCCGGCCTTTCCTCGATGACGAGGAACGGAAGCCCTCGGCGCCGAAGATCGTCGCCGATCACGCTGCCGACGCGCCCGTAACCGACCAACACGGCGTGATCCGTGAGTGTGGTCGTGACCAGCAGTTCCTCCGTGACGGGTTGGACGCTCTGGGCCGGGACGGTTTGCGGCACCGGGCCGTCGATCAGAGGCCGAAGACGCTCGGTCATGTATAAGAGCGCCGGATTGAGCACAATCGACAGAATCGCCGCGGCCAAGATGAGGACGCGTCCCTGGTCGGGCAGCAGTTGAAGGCTGACCCCGAGACCGGCCAGGATGAACGAGAACTCGCCGATTTGAGCAAGACTCATCGAAATCATCAACGACGTGCCGTTCGGATGACCAAAAGCGCGGACGATGAGAAAGGCCGGAATCGACTTGCCGAGCACGATGATCAGGAGCGTCGCGATAAGAGGCCACGGATCGCGAAGGAGAATCGTGGGATCGAAGAGCATCCCGACCGAGACGAAGAAAAGGACGGCGAAAGCGTCGCGCAGGGGCAGGGACTCCTCGGCCGCTCTTTGGCTCAACTCCGACTCGCTCAGGATCATTCCGGCGAAGAAGGCGCCGAGCGCGAACGAGACGTCGAATAACGTGGCACCGCCGTAGGCGACCCCGAGAGCGATCGCGAGCACGGCCAGCCGGAACAGTTCTCTCGATCCGGTATGCGCGATGTAATGCAGAATCCACGGAATGACCCGGCGTCCCACGATCAGCATCGCGATGACGAATGCAATCACCTTTCCAGCCGCAACGACAAGCGCGGTCAGCACATCGGCTGAAGACAGCGGTGTTGCGGTTTCCATGCCGCCTTGGCGGGGCGTTCCGCCAGCGAGATCGGCCAACGCGGGCAGCAGAACCAGCGCGAGGATCATCGTCAGATCCTGGACGATCAACCATCCGACCGCGATCCGTCCGCGTTCCGTTTGGATCAGACGGCGCTCTTGCAGGGCGCGCAGCAGCACCACCGTGCTCGCCACCGATAGGGCGAGGCCAAACAGAAGCCCGGCGGAAAGAGACCAGCCCAGGAGCCACGACACGCCGACGCCAAGGGGGGTCGCGATGGCGATCTGAGCGATCGCACCCGGGATCGCAATGGTCCAAACCGACAGGAGGTCCTTCAGCGAAAAGTGCAGACCGACGCCGAACATCAGCAGTATGACGCCGATCTCCGCGAGCTCGTTTGCCAGCGCTTGATCGGCGACGAAGCCGGGAGTGTGCGGGCCCACGACGACCCCCGCGAGCAGGTAGCCGATCAAGGGAGAGACGCGCAGCCGCTGCGCGATCGCGCCGAGCACGAACGCGAGCAGGAGGCCTCCGACGATGGTGGCGATCAGGGGGCTGTGATACGGCATGGCCGTCGGACTTGGGCTCGTCGTTATCCGGTTTTGCGGGAAAATCGTCGATCCGGCTCGACTCGCTCCTAATCTGAGGCAAGACCGGCCGGAATTCTAGGGTTTCTTGCGCCGTCGCCGACGGGGACGCGAGCCGGACCAACCGTTTATCCAACCCGGATAATGCCCATCATCCCCGTTTCCTGGTGCTCGAGCACATGGCAATGGAGCATCCAGTCGCCGGGTTCGGCGGCGACGAAGGCGATACTCGCGCGCTCGCCGGGATGGAGCAGTTCCGTGTCGCGCCATTCGATCCGCGTAGGCGCGCGCCCCTGGCGTTCGAGGGCGCGAAAGACCATGCCGTGCAGATGGATGGGATGCGCCCAGGCGGTTTCGTTGGCGAGGTCGAGGATGCAGGTTTGCCCGGGGCGGAGCGCGAACAGCGGCTCGTGCCCGTGGCCCAGGACCATGATAGCGCGGCCGTTGACGGTCCAGATGCGGCCCGCGGCCATGCGCTCGCGCACCGCGCGCATCGCTTCGGGATCCATGCCGCCATCGGGCCGGCGCGCGCGCATGAGCTTCGGGTCCATCATGCCGCCCCCGAACTCGATCGCATGCCGGACCGCGTTCTTGAGATCGAGGGTTGGAAGGGGATTGTCGGATAGACGGATTCTTTCCTTCAGGGGCGCGGGCCGGACCGAACCCTCCACGACCAGATCGACCAAGGTATAGGTCCGCTGCGCATAATAAGAATCCACCACCGGCGCGCGTCCACCCGCAATTTCGCTCACATCCAGGATCACGTCCGCGCGCATTCCGGGGCCGAGAACGACGCGGCCCCGATCGGGTGCGTGCGGCTCTACCGGGTGGCCGTCGAGCGCGATCACCGAGGGCGCGAGCCCGCGGAACTTGAGCGCGAACAGGCGCGCGTTGGCGACGTTGACGAGACGAAGCCGCAAGCGCTCGTTCGCCTTGACCGCGAAGGCTTCGGGAATCCGGCCGTTGAGGGTGACCGTGTTGCCGATGCGGCCGGCGTGGCTCGCGTCCATGAAATTGACGAAATCGCCGCTGATTTGCGCATCGCGGGCGAGCCGCCAGTCGTCCAGCACCCAGAGCAGGTCACGGTCCACCGCGGGCGGGTTTTCCTCCTCGACGACGAAGGCGCCGGCCAAACCGCGTTCGATCTGCTCGACGCTCATGGCGTGCGGGTGATACCAGAAAGTCCCGGCGTCGAGGAGATCGAACTCGTAGACGAACGTGCTTCCCGGTGCGATCGGCGGCTGGGTGACGTGAGGAACGCCGTCCATGGCGTTCGGCACGCGGAGCCCGTGCCAGTGGACGGTGGTTTCTTGCGCGAGCGCGTTCCGAACCTCGATCCGTGCCCGCTCGCCGCGCCGGAATCGCAAGGCGGGTCCCGGCACGGTCCCGTTGTAGGCCCAAACCTCCGTTTCCGGTTGTCCGCCGCCGACGAGATTTGCGCGCGCCGGCGCCGCGTCCAGGCGGTAAGTCTTGATCGAGCGCGCGCGGGCAATGGCGGGCAAGAACGTCGCGCCCGCGAGCATCGCGGCGGCGCCGAGAAAACTCCGGCGGGAAATCATGCGGGTCAGATCCCCGGTCCGGTATATTTATTCAGGCAGCGGGCGATCCAGTGCGCGGAAAGCTTTTCCTGCACGCTGTTCTGGCGCAAGCGGGCGTGCAGCCCCTGCCAGTCCACGCAATCGAGCGGCTGGTCCTGGTTGAAGCAGGAAAAGACGTAGGAGCGCGCGCCGGTCTTGGGATCGATCGTCGGTTGCAGGCACTGGGCGCAGATTTCCTTCATCATGCATTGCATCGGCGAGTTGATCGAGCCGATGGCGAAATGCGGCGACTTGAGGTACGGCTTGAGCACGCCGTGACGGGCCGCCGCCACCGCCGCCATCATCCGGTCCGAGCCGATGGTAATGATCCGGTCCACGTCCTCGATCGCGATCGGCTGGTTCCCGAGTCGTCCATCGGCGTAGGCGCGCATGGCCTCGACGATGTTGCCGACGAAGGCGCGGTCTTGCGGCCGCGTCGGGGCGAAGCCGGGCTTTTCTTCGCAGCACCAGACGATGGCGTCGGCGGCGCGCTCGATCTCGGCGATCTTGTAGCGATCCTTCGCCTTCCAATAGCCGGCGAAGTAGAGAACCTTGCTGCCGGCGGCGCGCAGCGCCTGGCCGATCGAGAACAGCACCGCGTTGCCGAGCCCGCCGCCGGCGAGCAGCACCGTCTCGCCCGAGGGAATTTCGGTCGGCGTGCCGGTTGGGCCCATCAGCACCACCGGATCGCCGGGCCGGAGCAGCCGGCAGAGCGAGCTGGAGCCTTCCATGTCGAGCACGATGATCGAAATTAGTCCGTTCGCCTTGTCCACCCAGGCGCCGGTCAGCGCGATCCCTTCCATCAAAAGGTGGGTGCCCTCGACCACGGGCGCGCGGGCCTCGAAGTTCTGCAGGCGGTAGAACTGCCCGGGATGGAAAGCCCGCGCCGCGGCCGGAGCCCTGAGCACGAGCTCGATAATGTCCGGAGTCAGGCGCTCGGTCTTGACCACCACCGGGCGGAGATCGCGGTCGAGGTCGGCGAAGAAGCGCGCGGGCTCCGCCGCGCTCGCCGGAGGGCGGCGGGCGAGCACGCGCGAAACCACCGGATAGCCCTGCTTGGCGCTGCCCATCGCCTTGACCACGTTGCCGAAATAACTCGGATGCGAATCGCCGAAGAAGCTGACGAAGCGGCCATCATCCGCGCGGGTCAGGAGAACGCGCGACTCATTGGGCTTGCTCAAGGCCCGCTCCGGTTTCACCGGGCGGCCGTCCTCGTCGCAGGCTTGGAAATGATTGCCGTCGAGGGGGAAGTGGGCGGGGTCCTCGCGGGCGAGCGTGATGTTGGGCTGGGTGCCGGCGGCGACGAAAATCGCGCGCGCGGGCAGGGTGATCCGCCCGTCGCCCTGCCAGCGGCCGTCCGCGTCCTTGTTCTGGCGTTGGAGGACGATGTTTGCGGCGTGGCCGAAGCGGTCCACTTCGACCGCGACCGGGGCCAGGGCCTCGGCGAAGGTAATGCCTTCTTCGAGCGCCTTTTCGACCTCCTCGTGGTTGAGGGTGTAGGAGGGACTGTCGGCGAGGCCCTTGCGGTAGGCGATGGTGACGCCGCCCCAGCCGCGGATCATCTCGGCGATCCGCGCCGGGCGGTTCTCGGCTATCGCCTTGGCGCGCTCGGCGCGGATCGCGCGGGCATGGGCGAAGAACTCGTCGGCGATGAGCCTTTCCTCCTCATCCCAATCGGCGCAGGCCGTAGCTTCGCTGCCCTTTTCGATGGCGAGCGCCTCGCAGCGGGCGAGGAACTTCTCCACTTGGCGGGGATAATAGGCGAGCGCCTCGGTCGCGGTGTCGATGGCGGTGAGCCCGCCGCCGACGACCACCACCGGGAGCCGAAGTTGCATGTTGGCGAGCGAGCTCAAGCGCGCCGCGCCGGTGAGCTGCAACGCCATCAGGAAATCGGAAGCGACGCGCACCCCGCGCGCGAGCCCGTTGGGCATCTCGATCACCGTCGGCCGGCCCGCGCCGGCGGCGAGCGCGACGTGGTCGAAACCCATCGCCCACGCCTGCTCCAGCGTCAAGGTTCCGCCGAAACGCACGCCGCCGAAGAGGGCGAAGTCGGCGCGGCGCTCCAGAAGCAGGCGCACGATCTTGAGAAAGTTCTTGTCCCAGCGGACGGTGATGCCGTACTCGGCGACGCCGCCGAAGCCGGCCATCATCCGGTCGTCGAGAGATTCCCTCAAGTCGCGGATGTCGCGGATGGGCTGGAAGAGAACCCGCGTTCCGTCGGCCGCGACGCCAGAAA
>MIAC01000011.1:19944-24575 GCA_001830475.1 Rhodospirillales bacterium RIFCSPLOWO2_12_FULL_67_15 | reverse complement strand
CGATCTTGAGTCCGTCGACCCCGACCACCGCGTGCCCGTCGTTGAGCAGGAAATGGGAAAGGGTGAATCCGGCGGGACCCAGGCCGACCACCAGAACCTTGCGGCCGGTCGGAGGCTTGGGCAGCGGGGCGCGCAGGTTGAGCGGGTTCCAGCGCGTCAGCAGCGAATAAATCTCGAAACCCCACGGCAATTCGAGCACGTCTTTCAAGGTCCGGGTTTCGACCTCGGGAATGTTGACCGGGTCCTGCTTCTGATAGACGCAGGACTTCATGCAGTCGTTGCAGATGCGGTGCCCGGTCGCGGCGGCCAAGGGGTTGTCCACCGCGATCATGGCGAGCGCGCCGACGGGAACGCCTTGTGCCTTCAAGAGCTGGAACTCGGAAATCTTCTCGCCGAGCGGACAGCCGGCGAGCGTGACCCCGCCCGGACTTTTGCGGAACGGCGGAGCCTTGCCGTCCCCGTCCTTTTTTTCGCGCAAGCCGGTCGAGCAGGAATCCTTCCCCTGCTTGTGGCACCAGATGCAGTAGTTGGCCTGATCGAGCGCGTGGGTAAGGTCCGCGCCCGGATCGGTGAGCGCGAAGCCTTCGCGCCGGCGCAGACGATCCTCGGCGATTGCATGACGGGCGAAACCCTCGTCGGAGCGGGTCGCGAGGTGCCGCAGCAGATGGGCGTGGTCGAGCTTGCCCGGTTGCCGGAACAGGGTGCCCGCGCCGTGGCGTTTGCGTCCCTCGGGCGCGAGCACGGCCCAGGCGGCGTAGGCCTCGGCCTTGGCGAGCTTTTCATCGTTCGCCGGCACGTCCTTTTCCCACGCGAGCACGGCCTCGGCGAAGGCTTGCTCGGTCAAGGGCGCGCCGATCATGCGTTCGAGCTCGCGCCCGAGCCTCGCGCCGTCGGTCGCGGCGGCGGCATCCGGCTTCGCGCCCTTCAGCGCCCGGCGCTGGACGAAGTTGCGCTTGACCTCCCAGAGCGGATCGAGCGCGCGGTGGCGGGCGCTCAGCGCCGCGGCCTCGGATTCGATCCCGAACAGGCGGACGAGAAAGGATTCGAGATGCGGGGCGAGCGCGAGCAGGAGTTCCGATTCGGCGAGCCGGTCGAGCGTGCCGGGCGCGGCACGCGCAGATTCGAAACGTGCGTGCAAATCGCCGTCGCGGCCTTTGAGATCGGCGCGGAAGGCGGCGTCGAGGCGCAGAAGCCCGTCGCGGGCGTAAAGATCCGCGAAAGCCATGCCGAAGCCGAGTTCGAGGCGAGGCGAAGACATCGGAATGTCCGTCAATGAAGGGGATTTAGTCCTTCGGCGCTTGCCCGGCAAGGGCCTCGGCGCGCACGTCGGCGAGCCTGGCGGTCGGCGTGATGGCCTCGGGGTCGAGGCGGATTTCCAGCACCGTCGGACGTTCGGATTGCAGCGCGCGCGCGAAGGCGGGGGCGAAGTCCTCGGTCCGAGTAATGGTATCGCCGTTGGCGCCGTAGGCGCGCGCGAGCTGGGCGAAATCCGGGTTGCGCAGCTCGGTGCCGATCACCCGGCCGGGATAGCGTTTCTCCTGGTGCAGGCGGATCGTGCCGTACATGCCGTTGTTGACGACGATGAAGATGGCGCTGGCGCCGTAGGCGACCGCGGTCGCGAGTTCCTGGCCGTTCATCAGGAAGCACCCGTCGCCGGAGAACGACACCACGGTCCGGCCCGGTTCGAGGATTTTCGCCGCGACCGCCGACGGCACGCCGTAGCCCATGCTGCCCGAGGTCGGCCCGAGCTGCGTGCCGTAGCGCGAAAACTGATAAAAGCGGTGCGCCCAGACCGCGAAATTGCCCGCGCCGTTGGTGACGATCGATTCCTTGGGCAGCGTGCGATTGAGATAGGCGACGATCTCGGCCATCTGCACGGATCCGGGGATGGGCAAGGGCTTCAAGTATTCGAGATAGTCCTTACGCGCCGCTTGCGTCCATTCGTCCCATGCCGCGTGCGCGACCGGCGTAAGCGCGCGCAAAGCGGCCGCGAAAGGGGCCAGGCCCGAAACGATGGCAAGCTCCGCCTTGTAAACGCTGTTGAGCTCGTCCGGGTCGGGCAGGACGTGGATGAGTTTTTGCGCCGGCGCGGGTGGCTTCAGGAGGGTATAGCCGCTGGTGGTCATCTCGCCCAGGCGCGGCCCGACCGCGAGGACGAGATCGGCTTGGCGCACGCGCGCGGCCAGTTTAGGGCTGACGGCGACGCCGATGTCGCCGATATAATGGTCGTCGCGATTGTCGAAGGAATCCTGGCGGCGGAAGGCGCAGCCGACGGGAAGATTGTTGGCGGTGGCGAAAACCTGGATATCGCGGCTCGCCTCCGCCGACCATCCGCCGCCGCCGACGATCATCAAAGGCTTGCGGGCGCGGGCGAGAAGATCACGCAGCCCAGCCATCGCCGCCGGGTCGGGGTGGGCGACGGGGACGCGCGCCGGACCGACGTCCTCGACCGCCGCGGTCTCGGTCAGCACGTCCTCGGGGATTGCCAATACCACCGGCCCGGGCCGGCCGGAGAGCGCGACGTGGAACGCGCGGCTCATGTATTCGGGCACGCGGGCGGCATCGTCGATCTCGGCGACCCACTTGGCGAGCGGGCCGTACATGCGGCGAAAATCCACTTCCTGGAACGCCTCGCGGTCGCGGGTTCCGCGCGCGATCTGGCCGATCAACAGGATCATCGGCGTCGAATCCTGGAACGCGGTGTGGACGCCGACCGAGGCATTGGTCGCGCCGGGGCCGCGGGTGACGAAGGCGACGCCGGGCCGGCCGGTGAGCTTGCCGTAGGCTTCGGCCATGTAGGCGGCGCCGCCTTCCTGGCGGCAGACGACGAGCCGGATCGCGTTCTGCGCGTCGTAAAGCGCGTCCAGCGCGCCGAGAAAGCTTTCGCCGGGCACGGAGAAGACATGAGAGACGCCGTTGGCGACGAGGCCCTGGACGAGAAGCTGGCCGCCGGTGCGGGGGACGGGAGAGGACGGAGACATGGAAACGGTCAGTTGAACGCCTGGATGCCGGTCTGGGCGCGGCCGAGAATCAAGGCGTGGATGTCGTGGGTGCCTTCGTAGGTGTTGACGGTTTCCAGGTTGACGACGTGACGCATGACGTGGAATTCGTCGACGATGCCGTTGCCGCCATGCATGTCGCGGGCGGCGCGGGCGATATCGAGCGCCTTGCCGCAGGAATTGCGCTTGATCAGGGAGATGACTTCCGGCGCGCAGCGGTCCTCGTCCATCAACCGGCCCGCGCGCAGGCAGGCTTGCAGGCCGACGGCGATTTCGGTCTGCATGTCGGCGAGCTTCTTCTGGATGAGCTGGTTGGCGGCCAAGGGCCGGCCGAACTGCTGGCGCTCCAGGGTGTAGGTCCGGGCCGCTTGCCAGCAAAACTCGGCCGCGCCCAACGCGCCCCAGGCGATGCCGTAGCGCGCCTTGGTGAGGCAGCCGAAGGGGCCCCTGAGACCCTCGGCGTTCGGCAGCAGGTTCGCCGCCGGCACCTCGACGCGGTCCATGACGATCTGGCCGGTGGTGGAAGCGCGGAGCGACATCTTGCCCTCGATCTTGGGGGTCGCGAGGCCCTTCATGCCGCGTTCCACGATAAATCCGCGGATGACGTTGTCGAGCTTCGCCCAGACGATCATCACGTCGGCGATCGGAGAATTGGAAATCCACGTCTTGGTGCCGGCGAGCACGAAGACGTCGTTGCCCTTGCGCTCGGCGCGCGACTTCATCCCGCCGGGGTCCGAGCCGTGGTCGGGCTCGGTCAGGCCGAAGCAGCCGACGAGCTCGCCGGCGGCGAGGCGGGGCAGGTATTTCCGCCGCTGCTCCTCGCTGCCGTAGGCGAAGATCGGATACATCACCAGCGAGGACTGCACGCTCATCACCGAACGATAGGCGGAATCGACGCGCTCGATCTCGCGCGCCGCGAGGCCGTAGCAGACATGATTGACGCCGGCGCACCCGTAGGACTCGGGCAACGTCGAGCCGAGAAGGCCGAGCGCGCCCATCTCGTTCAGGATTTCGCGGTGAAAATGCTCGCGCCGGGTCGCCTCGATGATCCGCGGCAAGAGTTTGTGCTCGGCGTAGGCACGGGCGGAATCGCGCACCATCCGCTCGTCTTCGCCGAGCTGCTCGTCGAGGAAAAAGGGATCGCTCCAGTCGAACGCGGTCTTTGCGGGCTTGCTCATGAATCGTTCTCTCGGCGCGTCTTCGTCGCTCTTCTCACCCTATGGGAAACGTCGCGCACGGGCCAGCGGGAATCAGCGGATATGGGCGAGGAAATAGGCGAGGTCTTCCATAACCTTCTCATCGGCGCCGTGCATCTTGCCGGGCATGATCCCGTCGGTGCCGACGCGGGCGCCGGACTTGAGGTCGTGCATCGCCTTGAAGAGATAGTCCTCGCGCTGGCCGGCGAGTCTGGCGACCCGGTCCTTGCCGGCGAAGTTGGGCTGGTGACAGGTATGGCAGTTTCGAGCCTCGGCCAGCGCGCGTCCGCGCACCATGCGCGCGCGGTCGGTGTCGGCGGGAGGGTCGGAGGGCTTCTGCCGCTCGAAATAGGCGGCGATGTCGGCGATGTCGGCATCGGAGAGATGAGCGACGGCCGCGTTCATATCGGGGAGAGCGCGCTTATCATCCCGATAG
>MIAC01000011.1:18788-19904 GCA_001830475.1 Rhodospirillales bacterium RIFCSPLOWO2_12_FULL_67_15 | reverse complement strand
CGAGCGAAGGGATTCCGTCGAACGGCGAATTGCCGTCGGCGCCGTGGCAACTGCGGCAAGAGGCTGCTTTTGTTTCGCCCGCGACCGGGTCGGCGGAGGCGGCCGGCGCCGGCGCGGCCAAAAACGCAGCCATGAAGACGACGGCGGAAAGAATGGAACGGATGTCGGCGTTTCTCGTCATGACAGGCAAATGTATCTTCCGGGCCCCGGGACTTGCCGGCGGGAAAGCCTATAATAAAGCGGTCGCCGA
Organism: Rhodospirillales bacterium RIFCSPLOWO2_12_FULL_67_15; assembly: GCA_001830475.1. Classification (GTDB taxonomy): domain Bacteria; phylum Pseudomonadota; class Alphaproteobacteria; order Rhodospirillales; family 2-12-FULL-67-15; genus 2-12-FULL-67-15. Next base: position 19,654 of record MIAC01000011.1, on the reverse strand, counting down.
AAAAAGAATGAGCCCGAACTCTTGATTGTTGGAAGGGGGGGAGGCAAATTGAAGCCGGAGATGCCGCTTTTCCAGGCGGGCGGCCCGTTAGGCCGGCCGGGGGTGCGAACGGGTAACGGGCCGGTTCGGCGGTGAAAAACCTGGAGTCTTCATGGCCCAACTCACCAAGATCATGCACGTCGAGGACGAGCCAAGCATCCGCGAAGTCGCGCGGCTCGCGCTCGAATCCCTGGGCGGATTCACGATCGAAAGTTGCGCGTCGGGGGACGAGGCGATCGCCAAGGCGGCGTCATTCAAGCCCGACCTCTTCTTGTTCGACGAGATGATGCCAGGCGTGGACGGGCCGACGACGTTTCGGCGGATGCGCGAAATAGCCGGCCTGGAGAATACCCCGGCCATCTTCATGACCGCCAAGGCCATGCCCGAGGACATCGCCCGCTTCAAGGCGCTCGGCGCGTTGGCCGTGATCGCCAAGCCGTTCGATCCGATGACTCTCGCCGATCAGGTGCGGACGATCTGGGATCGACATCGTGGCTGAATCCATGTGCCGCAACCCTGGAATTGGATGAGGATCGGGACATGGCCGCCCCGGACGCATTTCAAGAGAAACTCGCCAAGCTGAAGGCGTCGTTTGCCGAAGGTCTTCCGGCGCGACTGGCCGAAATCGCTACCGCCCAAGGCGCATTCGTCGATTCCCACGGCGCGGGGCAAGCGGCGGCCCTGAAGGCGCTGGTCGGCCATGCCCACAAGCTCGCCGGGTCGGCCGGGACATTCGGCTTTCCGGAACTGGGGAACGCCTCGCGCGAGCTCGATATCCACGGCGCGGAGTTACTGAAAAGCGGCGCTCCCCTCGATTCCGACTCGGT
>MIAC01000011.1:16071-18781 GCA_001830475.1 Rhodospirillales bacterium RIFCSPLOWO2_12_FULL_67_15 | reverse complement strand
ATCGCCGAGCTGGTGTCGCGGATCGTGTCGTTTTCGCCCGTTGCGCCTCCACTCGCGCCGAAGGTGACGTCCGCGGCAACCGAATATACCGAAGGCGCCGCGGCGGTCCAGTCCCGGCCGGAGATAGGCCGGTCCTTCGAACGCGGCCTCCTTCACCACCGGATATTGACGTACGTTCCCGTGCTTCTGACCGCGCTCGGCGTCGGGTTGGCTGGCGTGTATGCGGATTACCTGAATGAGAAGCGGTTCACCGCGGATCAACATCTCGACGTGGCCGATAAGTTAACCGCGATCCGGAACAGCCTGGAAGGCCACATCAACGGCAACATCAACCTGGTGAAGGGGTTGGTGGCCGCGATCTCCACCGAGCCGAACATGTCCCAGGAAAGGTACGCGGCCCTGGCGGAGCCTCTGCTCTCCGGGACGTGGCAATTACGCAACATCGCCGCCGCTCCCGATCTGGTGATCCGCTACATGTACCCGCTCGAGGGAAACGAGGGGGCGGTCGGACTGGACCTGAGAGCCCATCCCGCGCAGCGAGAGGCCGCCCTGCGCGCGCGGGACACGGGCGAGCTGATCCTGGCCGGGCCGGTCGCTCTTGTCCAAGGGGGGGAAGGATTCATCGGCCGCATCCCTGTTTTTGTCGAATCCGGGACGGGCCGGGGAAGGTCGTTCTGGGGCCTGATTTCCGCCGTGATCGATTCGGCGCGTCTTTACGAGGCCGCCGGCCTTCTCGACGAACGCCTGCCCATCGAGATCGCCATCCGGGGAAAGGACGCCTTGGGGATAAAGGGAGCGCTATTCCACGGCCGGGCGGATGTTTTTGACTCCAATCCGGTCCTGACCTCGGTGGCCTTGCCCGACGGATCGTGGCAATTGGCCGCGGTGCCGAAGGGCGGCTGGCCGCGCCGCGCGGACAACGCCTGGACTCTGCGCTTGAGCTTCCTTCTCGGCGGGACGCTGGTCGTCTTTTTCGTGGGGCTGGCGACCAAGTTGTTCCGGGAGCGGCTGGAAAGCCTCGACGCGCTACGCGCGAGCGAGAACCGCCTCCGCGACATTGCGGAAACATCTTCGGATTGGTTCTGGGAAACGGGGCCGGACGGCCGCTTCACCTTCTTCAGCGATGGCTTCGCCGAGTCGACCGGCCATGCCCCGAACCAACTGCTGGGAAAAATCCGCGAGGATTTTGCCGTCCGCTTTCCCGGCGACGAGGGGATGTGGGAGCGGCATAGACGCACGCTCGCGGCGCGCCTGCCGTTCCGCGACCTGCGTTACCGCTATCGCCGCGCCGACGGGGCGCTGGGATGGCTCGCCGCCACGGGAAAACCCATTCTCGCCGCCGACGGGAGCTTCCGGGGCTATCGCGGCGCGGCCCAGGAAATTTCCAAGCAGGTGGCGGCGGAGCAAGCGCTGATCGAGGCCAGGGAAAAGGCAACCAGCGCCGACCAAGCCAAATCCGAATTTCTCTCCTCCATGAGCCACGAGTTGCGCACGCCGCTCAACGCCATCCTCGGTTTCGGTCAGCTCCTCCAATATAACCCGAAAGAACCTCTGACGGAAACGCAGGCCAATAGCGTCAGGTACATTCTCAAGGGCGGCGAGCATCTGCTCAACCTCATCAACGAGATCCTCGATCTCGCCAAGATCGAGGCGGGACGGGCCACGTTCTCGATCGAGAACGTGTCGACTAAAGCCTTGTTCGACGAGGTGCGGCTCTTGATCGAACCCATCGCGGAAAAAGCCAAGGTTGTCCTCGAGATGATCCCGCCGGAGCCGGATTTTGCGATCCGGGCGGACTATACCCGGATCAAGCAGGCGCTGCTCAACCTGCTGTCCAATGCCGTCAAGTACAACTTCGAGGGCGGCCGGGTCGCGGTGCGCGCCGTACCGTCTCGGAGCGGCGTGCTTCGCCTCAGCGTCGCCGACACCGGTCCCGGCATTCCGGCGGAGAAGCTGCCCGGCCTGTTCCAGCCCTTCAACCGGCTCGGCGTCGAGGCGACCGAGATCGAAGGCACCGGCATCGGGCTCGCGCTGTCCAAGAAGCTGGTCGAGACGATGGGCGGCGCTGTCGGTTGCGAGAGCGAGCTCGGCGTCGGCAGCACGTTCTGGATGGACATGCCCCTGGCCGAGCGGCCAGCCGTGGCGGCCATCAAAGCGCGTCTTGCTGGCGCCGAGGAGAAACAAAGAGGGGGGCTGCCCGCCATCCGCGGGACCATCCTCTATGTCGAGGACAACCCGGACAATCTCAAGCTCATGGAAATGATCTTCTCGCGCGTGGAGGGCGTGACCCTGTTGTCGGCCCACAACGCCGAACTCGGCCTGTCGCTCGCGGCCGAGCGCAAGCCCGATGCGGTTATCATGGACATCAACCTGCCGGGCATGAACGGGTTCGAGGCGCTCGAAAATCTCAAAATCGACGAGGCCACCCGCGCGATCCCGGTCATCGCGCTCAGCGCCAATGCCACCGACCGCGACATCGAAAAGGGCGAGAAAGCGGGCTTCTTCCGCTACTTGACCAAGCCGGTCGATCTGGACCAGCTTCTGCGCTGCGTTCAGGCGGCCATGGAGAAGTGACCATGAGCGAACCGATCCCGCCATTGTCTCTGAAGGAGCGCTCGCTCGCGGCCCGCGTTCTGATCGTGGACGACAATCCGGCCAACGTGAAGCTCCTCGAGACGCTGCTCGCCCGGACCGGCTACACCAACGTCGT
>MIAC01000011.1:3267-16022 GCA_001830475.1 Rhodospirillales bacterium RIFCSPLOWO2_12_FULL_67_15 | reverse complement strand
TTCGACCTGATTCTGCTCGACATCCGCATGCCGTACATGAGCGGATTCGACGTCATGACGGAGTTGAAGGAACTCGGCCGCGGCGATTATCTGCCGATCCTGGTGCTGACCGCGCAAACGGACATGGATACCCGGGTGCGGGCGCTCGAACTCGGCGCCAAGGACTTCGTCAACAAGCCCTTCGACCAGGCCGAGGTGTTGAACCGCATCGCCAACATGCTCGAGGTGCGGATGCTTTACAACGAACGCCTGCGCCAGAACGAGATTCTGGAGGAGAAGGTGCGCGAACGCACCGTCGAGCTCGCACAGCGCAACCGCGAGCTGGAGGAAGCTCGGCTCGACGTCATCCGGCGCCTGGGGCGCGCCGGGGAATTCCGCGACAACGAGACCGGCATGCACGTCGTGCGCATGAGCAAGCTCTGCGAGCGGATCGCGCTCGCCATCGGTCTCGACGCGGAATTCGCCGCCCGCCTACTCGCGGCGAGCCCGATGCACGACGTGGGCAAGCTCGGCATTCCCGACAGCATCCTGCTCAAGCCGGGCCGGCTGGACCCCGAGGAACGCAAGATCGTGGAGACCCATGCCACCATCGGCGCCGACATCCTCGACAAGAGCACTTCGCCGGTGATGCTGATGGCCCACACGGTCGCCCTCACGCACCACGAAAAATGGGACGGCACCGGCTATCCCAACCGCCTCAAGGGGGCCGAGATTCCAGTCGAAGGCCGTATCTCGGCGATCAGCGACGTCTTTGACGCGCTGACCTCCGAGCGGCCTTACAAACACGCTTGGCCGGTCGAACGTGCCCTCGCCTTCATTCACGAAAATTCGGGTACGCACTTCGACCCGGACCTGGTGGCGGCGTTCGAGCAAGTGCTATCCGACATAATGGACCTGTGCGCGCAATGTCCCGACGGGCCCGAGCACGACATGGACGAATACCGCGCCCGTTACGACGCCGCGCTCAAGATCGCCGGCGGCAAGGGCGAATAGGGACGGGCGTAGCCCGATCGGCCCCATTAAACCTTGAAATTGCCGGGAGTTCGGCCCTTGCACGGGCTGCTTTCAGCCGTTAAATCAACCGCTGCCCGAAAAAGGGCCCGGGTCTTGCCGGCCGGAGAACGGACAGGGTCAATCGCGGCGATGATCGAAATCGAGGCACTGGTGAAACGCTTCAACGGCTTCGCGGCCGTGGACGGGGTCAGCCTTACGGTCGGCCAGGGGGCCGTGCTCGGCTTTCTCGGTCCCAACGGCGCGGGCAAGTCCACGACCATGAAGATGATTGCGGGCTTTCTCGCGCCGACCTCGGGCACGGCGCGCGTCTGCGGCATCGACGTGACCGCGGATCCGCTCGAAACCAAACGCCGGATCGGCTATTTGCCCGAAGGGGCGCCGGCCTACCCCGACATGACCGCGGGCGATTTTCTCGATTTTGTCGCCGACGTGCGCGGCCTCAAGGGCGCGGAACGGCGAAAACGCCTCGCGGACGCCATCGAACGGGTCGAAATCGGACCGGTGCTGGAGCAGTCCATCGAAACGCTCTCCAAGGGCTTCAAGCGCCGCGTCGGGCTCGCCCAGGCAATTCTGCACGATCCCCCGGTCCTGATCCTGGACGAGCCGACCGACGGCCTCGATCCCAACCAAAAGCATCACGTCCGCCAGTTGATCCGCGCCATGGCGCCGGCGAAGGCGATCGTCATCTCGACCCACATTCTCGAAGAAGTCGAGGCGATCTGCACCCGCGCCGCGATCATCGCACGCGGGCGCGTGGTCGCCGACGGCGAGCCGCTCGCCGGCGGCGGCTGGCGAATCGGGACGCTCCGCGCCGAACCGGGCCGGCTCGAAGGCGTCTTCCGCGCCCTCACCGCCGAAACCCAGGCGGCCTAGAGCCATGATCGGAGCCTTCCGCCACGCTTTCGTCGGCACGCGCGCGGTCTTCGCCCGCGAGTTCCGCGCTTACTTCGCGACTCCGGTCGCTTATGTCTTTATCGTCGTTTTCCTCGCCGTCAGCGGCCTCTTCACCTTCTATCTCGGCAATCTGTTCGACCGCGGGCAGGCGGACCTGCGGCCTTTCTTCTCGTTTCACCCGTGGCTCTATCTCGTCTTCATTCCGGCGATCTCCATGCGCCTTTGGGCCGAGGAGCGCCGCTCCGGCACGCTCGAGCTCCTGATGACTTTGCCGGTGGGGCTGTTCGGGGTGGTCCTCGGCAAGTTCCTCGCCGCCTGGGCGTTCGCGGGCGTGGCGCTCGCGCTCACGTTTCCGACCTGGCTCACGGTCGCCTATCTCGGCGATCCCGATCACGGCGCGATTCTCGCCGGATATCTCGGCAGTTTTCTCATGGCGGGAAACTATCTCGCCGTCGGCGCGTGCCTGTCGGCGGCGACCAAGAACCAGGTGGTGGCGTTCATCGCCGCCGTCGCGGTCGGATTCGTCTTCACGGTCGCCGGCGCGCCCTTGGTGCTGGACGCGCTCAGCGCCTGGGCGCCGCGGGTGCTGATCGATGCCGTCGCTTCGTTCAGTTTCCTGGTGCGTTTCCAGGCGATCGCCGCGGGCGTTTTGGACGCGCGCGACGTGGTCTTCTTCGTCTCGTTCGCGGCGGCTTGGCTGTTCGCCAACGCCGTGCTGGTGGAAATGAAGAAGAGCGGATGAGGGTTCGCCGGCCATGACGCAGAAACCTTTGGGGTTCGCCGCGCTCGCCGCCGCCGCGGGATTGTTCCTCGCGGTCAATATCGCCGCCGCCTGGGGTCTGCACGGGTGGCGCGTGGATTTCACCGCCGACCGGCTGCACACGCTGTCCCAAGGCACCCGTAACACGCTCGCGGCGCTCAAGGAGCCGGTGACGCTGAAGCTCTTCTTCTCGGCCAAGCTTTCCGACCAGATCCCCCAGTTCAAAGCTTATGGCGCGCGGGTACGCGAGATGGTGCTGACTTATGCCGCCCGCTCCGGCGGCAAGGTCAAGTTCGAGATCATAGATCCGACGCCGTTCTCGGAGGCCGAGGACAGCGCCGTCCAGGCCGGAATCCAGGGCGTGCCGATCGACGATTCCTCGGGCCGGCAATTCTATTTCGGCCTGCAAGGTTCGGGCGCGGGCGACAAGCGCGAAGTCATCTCCTTCTTTACCCAAGAGCGCGAGCGGTTCCTGGAATACGACCTGACGCGGCTGATCCACAATCTCAACCAGACCAAGAAACCGCTGATCGCGGTGATCGGCGACGCGCCGCTCGAATTCGGCCCCGGTGGAATCATGGCCGCGATGCGCGGCGCCGCCCGGCCCTACATGGTGTTGCAGCTTTTGCGCCAGACTTTCGATGTCAAGGCGCTCGGCGGCGATGCGGCCGAGATCGACGACGAGGCCGCGGTCCTGATCGTCGCCCGGCCGACGTCGCTGACGCCCAAGGCGCTCTACGCCGTGGACCAGTTCGTGCTGAACAAGGGCCGCGCGCTGGTGTTCGTGGACCCGGCGGTCGAATCGGCCGCGCAAGGCGCGCCGGGCGGCGGGCAAGCCGTGCCGCGCGCCGAGATGCCGGACCTGCTCGCCGCCTGGGGCGTGGAGATGGAACCCGCGCGCTTCGTCGCCGACCGTCGCCTCGGCCTTCCCGTGGAGACCGACGACGGCGGAGGGGCGCGCGCGCGAATCGTGCCGCATCCGGCTTGGCTCGGCCTCGGGGACGCCGCTATCAATCGCGACGATGTGGTGACGGCGGAGCTTGCGGTCGTCAACGTCGGCAGTATCGGCAGCCTCAAGGCCCGCGAGGGCACGGGCCTGACGTTCGCGCCGCTGCTGGTGTCTTCCGAGCAGGCGGCGCTGATGGAGGTGGAGAAGCTCGGCGCCCGCCCCGATCCCGAAGGAATCCTGCGCGCGCTCAAGCCGACCGGCCAACGCTACGTGCTCGCCGCCCGGATCACCGGGCGCGTGAAGACCGCTTTCCCGAACGGAGCGCCGCCCGACCCCGCCCCCGAAACGAAAGAGGGCGAGAAGAAGGACGACGGCGCCGTTCCCTCGCCTGAAAAGAAGCCGGAGGACGCCAAGCCTTTGAGGCCGCACCGTGCCGAAAGCGCCGCCCCGGCCAATCTGATCGTCGTCGCCGATTCGGACCTGCTCGAGGATCGCTTCTGGTCGCGGGTGCGCGATTTCGTCGGCCAGCAGGTGGCGGTGCCGTTCGCCTCCAACGGCGATTTCGTGGTCAACGCGGTGGATAATCTCGCCGGTTCCGACGACCTCATCCGGCTCCGCAGCCGCGGCATCTCCTACCGCCCGTTCACGGTGGTGGACGATCTCCGCCGCGATGCCGCCGATCGGTTCCTCGCCCGCCGCGACGAATTGCAGAAAGCGCTCGAGGACATCGAGAAGCGCTTGAACGAATTGCAGGATCGCAAAAAGCAGAGCGCGGCGGCCGCGGCCACCCTCTCGGCCGAAGAGGAATCGGCGATCGAGAAGTTCCGCGACGAGATGGTCCGCATCCGGCGCCAACTGCGCGAGGTCCAGCACGGACTGGAGCGCGACATCGAGAATCTCGCCGCCTGGCTCAAGGTCATCAACATTGGCCTGGTTCCAATCGGCGTGCTGGCGGTGGCCGCGCTCATCGCGCTCGCGCGCAAGCACCGCCGCCGGATCAGGGTGATGCGCGACTGATACGAACTCCACGGGTTATGCAAATAGAAACCCCCCGGACCTTGCGGTCCGGGGGGTTCGATTGAGCGCCCCGCCGGCCTAAAGGCAGACGGATGGTCAAACTCTCAACGGCGATGCTGCGTCACTTAGCGTTTATTGACCGCGTCCTTGAGCGATTTGCCGGCCGAAAACTTGGGCTGCTTCGAGGCCGGGATGTTGATGGCCGCGCCGGTCTGAGGATTGCGTCCTACCCGCGCGGCGCGCTTGGCCACCCGGAAAGTCCCAAAACCGGCCAGCCGAATTTCGCTCCCCTTCTTCAGGGTGGAAGTGACGATGTCGAGAACGGCATCGACGGCCTTGTTGGAGTCGGACTTGGTGAGACCGGTGCTGTCGGCGACGGCAGCGGCAAGATCCTGTTTGTTCATCGCGAGTCCTTTTGGAAAAATGAAGAGGTGAGGTTCGAGCCGATCTCCCCGGATGGAGCTCCGTGCCCGCAATCACGCACGCGGGGCACGTAAACATACGATAGCCCGCTGGCTCCGGTCGTTTCGACTGAGGTCAACCGACCGTCGGCGACAACCATACCCATCCCCCGTTCCGGGTCAAGCGGGAAATCCTCGAATCGCCAGTATTTACGGGCCGAATCGGGGGTTATGGACCGTTGATAGACACGCCCGGAGGGCCGCGCCGGCGGTCCGCGCGCACCCGAAAAACGCGAATCGGGGCGCAAGGAAATCGCTGAAATCCCGGCCGATTTCACCCGGCGCAAGCTTGACCCGGTCCGACTCGTCGTGCAGGCTTGTCGAACGTTCCCGCTCCCGACACGGGCGGGCGGCGTTAATACAATCCATAAGCTCCCGCGGACGTTCCGCGCCCGACGGGATTGTGCAGCCAAGGGAGGACAAGCATGAAACCGATTCGCACGACGCTCGCCGCGCTGGCCGCGGCGGCGGTGATGACGGGGTTTACCCCCGGGGCGGCCGAGGCCGCCAAGCAAAAGGTCAAGGTCGTTTTCATCGGTCCGCTGACCGGCGGCACCTCCGCCAACGGCCTGGGCGGACGCAATTCGGCCGATCTCGCGGTGAAACTCCGCAACGCCGACGCCAAGGCCAAATACGAATACGAAATGGTCGTCCTCGACGACGAGTGCAAGCCGGCGGTCGGCGTGCAGGTGGCGACCAAGGCGGCGTCCGACAAGGCAATTATCGTCGGCGTGACGCACTACTGCTCTGTGGTCGCGGTCAGCACCGTGGATACCTATAACAAGTTCGAGCTGCCGGTGGTGGTTTGGGGAGCGGTGCTGCCGGAGATCACCTACGGCCACACCTACAAGGAAATCAACCGCGTCAACGGCACGATGATCAACCAGAACGCAACCAACGCCAAGTTCTCGACCGGGCTGGGATACAAGAAGTTCGCCGTCATCCACGACACCTCCGACTACGGCAAGGGCCACAACAAGTACTTCAGCGAAAATCTGGTCAAGAACGGCGGACAGATCCTCGGGACCTTCGGCGTGACTACCGACCAGCAGGACTTCAACGCCGAGCTCACCAAGATCAAGGCGCTGAACGCCGACGCGCTCTACTTCGGCGGCCTCACGCCGATCGGGGTTCGCATCCGTTCGCAGATGGACAAACTCGGCATCAAGGCGAACTTCATCGGCACCTCGGGCATCATATCGGACGCGTTCATCGAGGGCTTGGGACCGCTCGCCGAGGGCATCCTCGCCTTCCGCGAGGGCGCGCCGGTGGACAAGCTCCCGGGCGGCAAGTTCTTCATGGAAAAGTACACCGCGGCCAAGTACGGCGAACCGCCCGACGCTTACGGCCCGTTCGCTTTCGCGGCGATGACCTTGGCGCTCGACACCATCGAAAAGGTCGGCCCCGATCGCAAGAAGGTGCGCGACGAGCTGCGCAAGACCAAGGACCGCGATTCGATCATCGGTCCGATCACGTTCGATGACCACGGCCAGAACACGTACGCCGCGATCTCCAAGTACGTCGTCCAGGATAAGAAATGGGTGGTCTGGGAGGACAGCGAGTACGCCTCCGGCAAGCGCAAACTCGCCGGTCGCTGAACTCGAGGGCCGGCTCCGGGCGGCGCGCTCCGCCCGGAGTATTTCCCCGCTACGTTCCGTCGCTCGGGTTTGGGTTCGCGCCCATGGACGCCGGCCTGCTCGCCCAGTTCGTCGCCAACGGCCTGATGCTCGGCATGATGTACGCCCTGGTCGCGGTCGGATTCACGTTGTTCTTCGGCGTCCTCGATGTCATCAAGTTCTCGCACGGCGATGTTCTGACGGTCGGCACCTTCGCCGGCTTTTCCACCTTTCTCGGCCTCAAGGCGATCGGCGTCGCCAATCCCTGGGTGCAGGTCGCGGCGGTGATGCTGATCGCGTGCGGGGCGATGGCGATCCTCGGCGCGCTGATCGCGCGGTATCTGGTCATGCCGCTCAAGGGCGCGCCGGCGCTGAACGTGCTTCTGTTGACCCTGATGCTGGGAACGGTCTTGCGCGAAAGCGTGCGCCTGTTCTTTCCCGATGGGGCCAACCCGAAACCGTTTCCCAAGCTGCTGCCAACCGACGCGCTGGCGTTGGGCAGTTTCACCCTGCGGCTCGACAGCGCGATCCTTTTCGTCGCCGGCCTCGCCGTCATCGTCGCCATTCATCTTCTTATCAACCGCACCAAGCTCGGACTCGCCATCCGCGCCGTCGCCCAGGACGAAGAAACGGCCAAGACCATGGGCATCAACTTCACCTTGATCGTGCTGGCGACTTTCGCGCTCGGCTCGGGTGTCGCGGCCTTCGCCGGGATTATGAACGGGCTCTATTACAACGAGATCAACTTCGGGATGGGGCTCTTGCTCGGCGTCATCGGCTTTTCGGCCGCGATCATCGGCGGGCTCGGCAACATCTACGGCGCGATCCTCGGCGGCTTCCTGTTCGCGGCCCTGCAGACGCTGAGCGTGGTCGCACTGCCGTTCGCGTCCGCCTACAAGGACGTGTTCGCCTTTGCCGTCGTCATTGTCCTCATGACGATCTGGCCGACCGGCCTGATCGCGGAAAAGACCAGCGAGCGGGTCTGAAGCCATGGTGCCGGAGTCTTCGTCGCTCTCACCATCCGAATCTTTGTGGCCGGCGTTCGCGGCGATCGCCGGCGCGACCCTTTTCGCGATCGTCTTCATGTGGGCGGAAACGGAGGCCTACGTGCTCGGCGCGATCGCCGCCGCCGCGGCGTGCGCCTGGGCCGCGCGACGCTTCGGCGTATCCGCGCGCGCGGCGCGGATTTTCGCCACGCGCGAGAAGGTGCTCGACTGGGGCGCCATCGCCGGCACGCTGGTGCTGCTGGCCGCCTTTCACGAGGAGCATTTCCCGCTCCTGATGACGGCGACCGTGCTCCTCTATCTTGTCGCCTGCCTCGGTCTCAACATCCAGTTCGGCTACGCCGGCGTGCTCAACTTCGCCGCCGCCGCGTTCTTCGGCGTCGGCGGCTACACCGCGGCGGTGCTGATCCGGCACACCGGAATCCCCCATCCGATCGTGCTCTTGATCGGCGGCGCGATGGCGGCGCTGATCGGGCTCGTCCTGGTCCTGCCGGTGCTGCGCACGCGGGGCCATTACGCCGCGGTCATCACCATCGCGTTCGCGATCCTGTTTCGCACGTTCCTCGAGGTCAACGACGCGCTCGGCGGACCGCAGGGCTTGAAGCTGCCGGGGCTGCAGGTTTTCGGATGGAACTTCAACCGCAATTTCGAGATCGCCGGGATCGGATTGTCGTTCTACGTCAACTACGTGCTGCTCGCACTCGCGCTCGCGGCGGTCGCCTTCGCGCTGACCCGGCGCCTGGAGCGTTCCTGGATCGGTCTCACCCTGGATGCGGTGCGCCTCGACGAAACCGCGGCGGCCTGCTTCGGCGTCCACCTCGCCCGCTGGAAGGCGCTGTCGTTCACGCTCGGCAACTTCATGGCTGGGGTCGCCGGCGCGGTCTACGCCCTGATGCTCGGCTTCATCGCGCCGAGCAACTTCACCTTCGGCGATTCGCTGATCATGGTCTCGATCGTCCTGCTCGGCGGAATCGGTAACCCCTGGGGTGTCGTTCTCGCATCAGCAATAGTTGTCGTGCTGCCCGAGAAACTGCAGTTGATCCAGGAATACCGGTTCATCCTCTATGCGACGATGGTGATCCTGGTCCTGCTGTTCCGGCCCGAAGGGCTGCTGCCGCGCCGGCTCCGGGTCTATTTTCCCGGCTGGAATCCGAAATGACCGCGCCGCTCCTGAAACTCAGCGGCTTCACCCGCACGTTCGGCGGGCTGGTGGCGCTCGACCACCTCGATCTCGAGCTGACGGAAGGCGAGATCCTCGGCCTGATCGGTCCCAACGGCTCGGGCAAGACCACGACCTTCAACGTGTTGACCGGCATCTACGCCGCGAGCGAAGGCCGCGCCGAGTTCCAGGGCCAGGACATCACCAACCTCTCCGCCCAGGGGGTGTGCGAAAGGGGCGTCGCGCGGACGTTCCAGCGCTCGCGGCTTTGCCTTTCGCTTTCGATCTTCGACAATATCATGATCGGCAAGCACGTCCGGCTCGACCGCGGGCTCGTGTTCAACCTGTTCCGCCGGCGCGCCTTCGCCGCCGAGTTCGAGGCGGCCTTCGCCGAGGCCCGCGATCTCGTCCGTCTGTTCGATCCGCCGCTCGCCGGTCGGATGTTCGAATCGATCGGAGCTTTTCCCATGATCGACCGCCGCCGGATCGAAATTTGCCGGGCGCTGATCAACCGGCCGAAGCTCCTCTTGCTCGACGAACCCTCCGCCGGCATGACCGAGGATGAGACGCGCCAGCTGATGGACGATATCCTGACGGTCAAGATGCGCCTGGCCGGGCTCTCGATCGTCGTCATCGAGCACGAGATGGGCATCATCGAGCGCATCACCAACCGTTGCGCGGTGCTCAACTTCGGGCGCAAGATCGCGGAAGGGACCTACCGCGAGGTCGCCGCCGACCGCCAGGTCCAGGAAGCTTACCTCGGGGTGGAGTGAGAAGGCCGCCATGAACGCTTCGGCCAATCTCGTCGTCGAGGACGTGTTCGCGGCCTATGACAAGGCCGACGTTCTCGAAGGCGTGAGCCTCACCGCCGAAGCGGGCAAGATCACCTGCCTGCTCGGTGCCAACGGGTCGGGCAAGTCGACCTTGATCCGGGCGATCCTCGGCCTTACGCCCCCGCGCCAGGGCCGGATCGCCTTCGCCGGCAAGGAGATTTCGGGGCTTCCCACTCACCAGGTGATTGCCGCGGGCATCGCCTGCATCCCCGAGGGCCGCAAGGTCTTTCCCAAGCTGACGGTGGAGGAAAATCTGCGCCTCGGCGCCTACCGGGAATCGTCGGATTCGGTCGTGGTCGAGCGCATGGCCAACGTCTTCGACATCTTTCCGCGCCTCAAGGAACGCCGCGGTCAAATCGCCGGCACCATGTCGGGCGGCGAACAGGCGATGATTTCCATCGGTCGCGGCCTGATGGGAGCGCCCAAGCTCCTGCTCCTCGACGAGCCTTCGCTCGGGCTGTCGCCCTTGCTGGTGAAGGAGAACTTTGCCATCATCCGCCGCATCAACGAGCGCGGAATCACGGTGTTTCTGGTCGAGCAGAACGTGCATCAGACGCTCGCCATCGCGCACTTCGGCTACGTGCTGATGCAAGGGCGCGTCGTCGCCTCGGGGCCGGCGCGGGAATTGATGGCGAACGCCGACGTTCACAAGGCTTATTTCGGCTGAGGCGGTGACGTGAGCCCTGAAACTTCCCCGGGAGGGCGTATCGGTGGCGAACCCCGGAGTTCGATAAAGCTATTACTAATAATATTCCTTGGGATATGATCTTCGCCGAAGTAGAGCGCGTCGCTTTCTCGATGGAGAAGAGTTGAATGATTCCCGCGCCAATTCCTGAAAACGAGGACGCTCGGATTGGTTCGCTCGAAAGGATGAAGATCGTATCGACGCCGCGTGAAGCCGATTTGGATCGGATTACGCGGACGGCGAGAAAAATTTTTAGAACGGAGATCGCACTGATCTCGCTTATCGATCGGGAACGTCAATGGTTTAAGTCACGGTGCGGGGTGGAGGCGACGGAAACGTCCCGGGAAATCTCGTTTTGCGGCCATGCCATTCTGGGGGACGAAACATTAATCGTGAACAACGCGTCCGAGGATGAACGTTTCCACGATAATCCGCTGGTTACCGGGGAACCGAAAATCCGCTTCTATGCCGGGGAACCGTTAAGAAACAGCGATGGCTTCACGATTGGAACTCTTTGCGTGATATCGGCTAAGCCGCGCGAAATGACGGAGGACGAGGCGGAAACCCTGCGGGACCTGGGACGAATGGCCGAACTTGTTTTGCAGTACCGAATTATCAGCGTGTCACAGTTGGCCCTTCTGGATGAGCTGGACGCAGCCGAGCGAGACAGTCTGCTTGACCCGCTGTCCGGTCTCTGGAATCGAGCCGGTTTCGACAGACTTTTCGCGATTGAGATCGCCCGGGCGATTCGCGATACGGACTCTCTAGCCGTTGCGCTCGTCGATATCGATGAGTTCAAGAATATCAATGACACCCTTGGCCGTGCTGAAGGCAACGAGGCGATCGCTCTGGCCGCCGATCTGTTAACGCGAACGGCGCGGCCCAACGATATTGTCGCTCGTTATGGCGGCGAAAAGTTTGTTGTCGTCGCTGCGGGTGCCTTTCCCGCGACGCTGCCGTCAATCGGAGAAAAGGTCATAAGAGTTTTCCGAAGCCGGGCGAAATTGCAAACAGACATGGGCGTTTATCCGTTTACCGCCAGCACGGGATTGGCGCTATGTCACTCAAAGGCGGGGGCGTTATTTTGCGCGAAGGTGATGCTCGAAGCAGCGGACAAAGCCCTCGACAAGGCAAAGGCCAATGGCGGCAATCGCTATGAGATTAGCGGAGACTTGGACACGCTTTATTCTCGTTTCGCGCTCGCCTGACCGATCGGTGCCAAGCGTCGGCCGAAACAGCCGTCATGGGTCGGCCTGGCCGGCTGGTTCATCCCGAGAAATACGCCATGCGGCCGGTTTAGTCTAAATTCAGTCACTCATAAGACATCGTCAACCGAGGCGGCATGCTCTCCCTTTTCTCCACCATGAGGAAGACGACCATGCAAATTTTTTCAGATAAGGTGTCGCGATAATGGCCCCCGCCGCGGTCGCGCTGACCCGGACCCTGGTCGGGTTCAACACCGTCAACCCGCCGGGCAACGAACGCGCCTGCGCCGAAGCCCTCGGCCGCATCCTGGAGGGCGCGGGATTTTCCTGCGCCTATCACGAGTTCGCCCCCGGCCGGGCGAGCCTGATCGCGCGCATCGGCCGCGACAGCAGGCGCGCGCCGCTCTGCTTCACCGGCCACATCGACACGGTGCCCTTAGGGGCGCAGCCGTGGACCCGGGATCCGTTCGCGGGCGAGATCGCGGATGGGCGCATGTACGGGAGGGGCACGAGCGACATGAAAAGCGGCGTCGCCGCTTTCGTCTCGGCCGCGGTCGTCACCGCGGCCGATCTCGCGCGCGGCCCCGGCGCCGTGCTGGTCATCACCGCCGGCGAGGAAACCGGCTGCGAAGGCGCCTTCCACCTCGTCTCCGTCGCCGGCGCGCTCGGAGAGGCGGGCGCGGTGGTGGTGGCGGAGCCGACCGCGAACCGCGCCTACGCCGGCCACAAAGGGGCGCTCTGGCTGAAGGCCCGCACCCGGGGCGTCACCGCGCACGGCTCGATGCCCGAGCGCGGCGTCAACGCGGTGCACAAGGCCGCCCGCGCGGTCGGCCAGCTCGCGGATTTCGACTTCAATATCGCCCGCCACCCGGTGATGGGCGCGCCGACCCTCAACGTCGGAACCATCAAGGGCGGACTCAACGTCAATTCGGTGCCCGACTTGGCCGAGATCGGGGTCGATATCCGCACCGTTCCCGGTCAGAGTCACGACCAGATCGCGGCCGCGCTCGCCTCCTACCTCGGGCCCGAGGTCGAAGTCGAGCCTTTCATCGACGTCGAAGGCGTGTGGACCGATCCCGAGCATCCGTGGATGCGCCAGGTCTTCGCCGCGGTCGAGCGCGCGACCGGCGAGAAGGCCGACGTGCGCGCCGCGACTTA
>MIAC01000011.1:1072-3241 GCA_001830475.1 Rhodospirillales bacterium RIFCSPLOWO2_12_FULL_67_15 | reverse complement strand
CGGCTTACGGCCGTCCGCCGACGGTGATCTTGGGGCCGGGCGAGCCGGAACTCGCCCACCAGACCGACGAATATTGCGTGGTCGAACGCGTCCGCGAGGCGGAAGCGATCTTCACCTATCTGGCGCTGGAGTGGAACCGGGGCTGAGCGGCGCCTACAGCCATGTTTCGGCGCGGAGATGCGCAAGCGCGACGAAAGCGGCGAGGCCGCCGATGGTTCCAATGAAGATCTGCCGGCGGAAAGCGAAAAACAGGACCAGCCCGAACACGGTCGCGCCGACGCGGTCGATGAGCGGCACTTCGCTTAGCATCCCACCCGGCAGGAGGATGAGGCGCGCGATCAGCGCCGCGAGCATCGCGTAGGCGACGCAGGAAAACCATTCGAACGCCGCGCCGCCGACGCCAATTCGTTGGGCGAGCGCCGCGCCGGCCCCGCGCCAGACGTAGGTCGCGGCGCTGGCGGCGATCATGGCGGCGATCGGCCCGGTTTCACCCACGGCCGAGCACCTTGCGATCCAATAGAAACGCCAGCGTGCCGCCGATCACGCCGGTCGCCGGCACGCCCCACTCGGGCGAGAGAAGATGCAGCAGCGGGCCCGCGCCCGCGCCGAGCAACACGGCGATGATGCCGCCGCGCTCGCGCACGCCGGCGAATACCATCAGGAAGTAGACCGGACTCAAATAGACGAGACCGAGGGTGAGCGTGCGCGGCAAGACGCCGGCGAGGGCGAAGCCGATCGCGGTCCCGACCGCGCCCGCAGCCATGCAAAGGAGCGAAAAGCCGGCGAAATAAGGCGCGCGCTGGTCGAGCGGCAGCGAAGGGCCGCGGCGCGTCAGCGCGACCCAGGTGTTGATGGAGACGAAATGGGCGAGAAGATACGCCCAGGCCCAGGGCTTGACGCCGCCCTTCAAGAGCGGGAACAGCGACACGGTCATGGGAAGAAAGCGGGCGTTGGCGCCGGCCGCCGCGATCGCGATCGGCAGCATCGAGGCGCCGATCGCGAACAGCTCGACCATCGCGATTTGCCCGGGCATGCCCCAGACCGTGACGATCGAGAGAACCGCGAGGGCCGCGGGATAGCCGGTCTCGCGCGCGATCGAGCCGAAGCCGGCGGCGGACGCGAACAGCACGGCCGCCGGCAGGCCGACGCCGTCCCAAAGGCCGCCCACGAAAGCGCGCGCGGGGCTCGGGAACGGTCGGAGCGGCGGCTCGGGCGGGGCGGAGGATGGGATCGGGCGCGACATCGGCGCGAGTATCGCGCGCGGACTCTATCCCGGCCAAGACCCAATTGCGCGGACCCGATATCCGGCATAGCCATCCCTGATCGGGTCATAAACGCGTCCGCCTTGCCGGCCGCGCGCTCCCGTGCATACTGCGGCGGCTTTAACGACCAAGGACACGATCGCGTCATGACCATGCCGGCTCCCGCCCGCCCGCCCGCCCGCTTGATCGACGGCAAGCTCTTCGCCAGCTCTTTGCGCGCGCGCACCGCCCAAAAGGTCGAAGCCCTGATCGCGCGGACCGGCGTCAAGCCCGGGCTCGCCGTCGTGCTGGTGGGCGAGGACCCGGCGAGCCAGGTCTATGTCCGCAACAAAGCCAAGCGGACGGTCGAGACGGGAATGGACTCGATCGAGCACCACCTGCCGGCATCGGCGACCGAGGCCGAGCTTCTCGCCCTGGTCGAGCGCCTCAACCAGGATCCCAAAGTCCACGGCATCCTGGTGCAGTTGCCGCTGCCCAAGCAGATCGACGCCGGCGCGGTACTGCTTGCGATCGACCCGGCCAAGGACGTGGACGGCTTTCATATTATCAACGTCGGCAGGCTCGCCACCGGCGCGGACGATGCGATGATGCCGTGCACGCCGCTCGGCTGCCTGATGCTGCTCAAGGAGACGCTCGGATCGCTCGCCGGCGCCCGGGCGCTGGTCGTGGGGCGCTCCAACATCGTCGGCAAGCCGATGGCGGCGCTGTTGATCGGCGAAAGCTGCACCGTCACCGTCGCGCACTCCAAGACCCGCGATCTGGCGGAGGAATGCCGCCGCGCCGACATCCTGGTCGCGGCGGTGGGCAAGCCGCGCTTGATCAAGGGCGACTGGATCAAGCCGGGCGCGACCGTGATCGACGTCGGCAGCACCCTCGTTACGGAAAACGGCAAGCAGCGCCTGGTCGG
>MIAC01000011.1:0-886 GCA_001830475.1 Rhodospirillales bacterium RIFCSPLOWO2_12_FULL_67_15 | reverse complement strand
CCCGAGCGGCCGAAGCAGTTCCTCGCGTTCGGCGGCGCGCGGACGCTTTTTCAGGAAACTCTCGCGCGCGTCTCGGGCAAGCCATTCCGGCCGCCGCTGGTCGTCGGCAACCACGAGCACCGGTTCCTGGTCGCCGAACAACTCCGCGCGCTGAAAATAAAGCCACTTGCGGTGATGCTCGAGCCCTCCGCGCGCAACACCGCGCCGGCGTGCGCGGCCGCCGCGGCGTTCGTCGCCGCCCGGGCGCCGGAGGCCTTGATGCTGGTGCTGCCGTCCGACCACGTGATCGGGAACCCGAAAGCGTTGCGCCGGGCGGTCGCGGCCGCCGCCGCCGTCGCGGCGAAGGGTTCGCTGGTCGCGTTCGGCGGCGCGCGGACGCTTTTTCAGGAAACTCTCGCCCGCGTCTCGGGCAAGCCATTCCGGCCGCCGCTGGTCGTCGGCAACCACGAGCACCGGTTCCTGGTCGCCGAACAACTCCGCGCGCTGAAAATAAAGCCACTTGCGGTGATGCTCGAGCCCTCCGCGCGCAACACCGCGCCGGCGTGCGCGGCCGCCGCGGCGTTCGTCGCCGCCCGGGCGCCGGAGGCCTTGATGCTGGTGCTGCCGTCCGACCACGTGATCGGGAACCCGAAAGCGTTGCGCCGGGCGGTCGCGGCCGCCGCCGCCGTCGCGGCGAAGGGATCGCTGGTCACGTGCGGCATCAAACCCGAGCGCCCGCATACCGGCTACGGCTACATCGAAGCCGGCGCGCCGCTGGCAGGCGGCAAAGGTGCGCGCGCGGTCAAGCGGTTCATCGAAAAACCCGACCGGAACAAGGCCCGGTCCTTGATCGCGAAGGGCGGCGTCTATTGGAACGCGGGGATTTTTCTGTTCGCGCCCCAGGCCT
>MIAC01000010.1 GCA_001830475.1 Rhodospirillales bacterium RIFCSPLOWO2_12_FULL_67_15 | reverse complement strand
CATGACCCGGATACTCTTCCGCGAGCTTTTCGCCGCCGAGTTGGACGCGGTCAAGAACACCGTCGTCTTCGTCGGCGATTCGCCCAATGACGAACCGATGTTTCGTTTCTTTCCCTTTGCCGTCGGCGTCGCCAACGTCCGCGATTTCGGGGACCGGTTGAAGGCGCGTCCGGCGTTCATCACCCGGGCGCGCGCTGGCGCGGGCTTCGCTGAAGTGGCGGCGGCGGTGCTGGCGGCGAAAGGCAGTCGCCGGCGCAGCGTCAGCCGGGCTCCGGCCCGCCGTCCACCGCGTAGACCACGGTCGGCTGGGCGCGGCCGCGCACGGTGATGGCGCCGATCTCGCGGAACGTAAAGCCTTCGCCCGCCGCCGCGCGGGTGCTCTGCGAAGCGAGCACGTAGGTTCCGTGCTGCTTGTTGAGCTGCTCGAGCCTTGCGGCGATGTTGACCTCGTCGCCGTGGCAGGTGAAGACCAACTGGTCGCCCGCGCCGACCGCGCCGACGGTCATCGGTCCGGTGTTGACGCCGCAGCGCGTCTTGAACGCGAGGCCGGGGCCGAACGTGCGCTCGCGCACGATCCGCTGGATGCCGAGCGCGGTGCGGAGGGCGTTGGCGGCATGGTCCGCGTCGGCGACCACGGTATTGTATCCGACCAGCAGGGCGTCGCCCTGGAAATGAATGATCGCGCCGCTGTGGCGGGCGATGACCGCCGAAAGCGCGGTGAAATAATCGTTCAACATCGCCGACAGGACCTGCGGCGAAACTTTCTCGGAAATTGTCGAGAACCCTTCGATGTCGGTGAACAGCACGGTGGCGGTCCTGAGTTCGCCTTCGCCCGGCTGGATCGGCCGCTCCGCGGCGGCGATGCGCTCGGCGATTTCGGGCGAGATGAAGCGCGAGAGATCGCGGGCGGCGACGCTGTCGGCGACGGCGCGGAAGAGGATACGCCGGCCGCGCGCCACCGCGATGGCGAGGACGGCGGTGACGAGAAGGATGCTGAGAATCTTGTCGACCTCGGCCCCGATCAGAACCATGTTCGAGGTGATGTAGGCGACGTAATCGCGCGTCACCAGGCTCATGATATGCATTTCGCCCGCGACCGCGTACCACAACAGGGCCACCCAGCCCAAGGCCGCAGCGAGGCCGGCGGCGATCACGTACTTCGCTTCGAACCGGAGCGCGCGCAGCGCAATGAAGATGAAGACGTAGAGCAGGGTCGGCGCCTTCAGGTAGAAGACCGCCGGTTGCCGGTACTGGATATGGAAGGTCCAGATCAGTCCCATCAAGAGCGCCATGTCGAGGGCGATGGACACCATCACCGCCCAGTCCGGCAAGCGGCCGCGATGGGCGGCGTGGAGGCGCGCGACCGTGAACAGACCGTAGAACGCCAGCGCCCATGGCACCGGCTGGAAGTCGGCCATCTGCGCGGTGCGGGGCGCCACCGCCCAAAGCGTCGTGAATACCACCGCGAGCGCGAACTGGACCCAGCCGATCAGGATTTCGCTGTGGCGCTGCTGGCGGACGATGATCTCCTGGACGCGCGCCGGGGCGCGGCCCATGGGCCGTTCGCCGAGGATCGCGGTCGCAAGCGAAACGAGCCAATTTTTCATGAGCGAATCATCCGGCCGTTCGGCGCCCGGTTTCAGTCGCCGCCGCGGCCGAGACGGCGGACCGAATCCTTCAGCGCTTCCTGCTTGTTGAACAGGTGTCGACGGAGAAGGACGGCGAGCATCTCCCCGTCGCGCCGCTCCAGCGCGGCGAGAATCCGCGCGTGCTCATCCATCGCCTCGTTCCAGCGCGCCGGCGAGACGTTTGCCGCCTTGCGCGCCTGGCGAACGCGCCCGGCAAGCCCGAGATAGATGCGATAAAGCGTCGGATTTCGCGTCGCCGCCATGATCGACTCGTGAATGCGCTGGTTGAGGCGGAAATAGGAATCGAGGTCGCCGCGCGCGTGATGCTCCGCCATTTGCCCGTGCAGCGCGCGGATCTCGGCGATCTCGGCGTCGGTGATATGGCGGCAGGCGAGTTCGCCGGCCAGCGATTCGAGCGCTCCCATGATCGGGAACATCTCGTCCACCAGTTCGGCGGTGAGGCTCGCGATGCGCGCGCCGCGCCGGGGGAGCGGTTCCAGCAGCCCTTCGGCGGTGAGCGCCCGGAACGCCTCGCGCAGCGGGGTGCGGGAAACTCCGAGCCGTCGCGAGAGCGCGATCTCGGTGACGCGCGCTCCTGGTTCGAGTTCGCCCGCGAAAATCATGTCGCGCAACCGATCCGCCGTCTCCCGGTGCAACGCGCCGCGCTGGCGGCGGGGCCTGGGCTTGCCGCGGCCGGTCCGGCTCCCGCCCGCCTGCACGCCCGCGCCGCGTTCGTTCATGGCCGTTTCTCCGCCAACGCCCGGTCGAGAACCCGGGCGACGTGGACCGCGCCGCGCCCCGCGCCGTCGGCGATCTGGAGACGGCAGCTCGTGCCGTCGGCGACCACGATGATATCCGATTCCGCGCGGCGGACGGCGGGCAGCAGCGCTTCTTCCGCCATGCGCATGGAGATTTCAAAGGTGTCGGCGCCGAAGCCGAACGCGCCGGCCATGCCGCAGCAGCCCGCTTCGATCGTTTCGACGTCGAGACCGGGGACCAGGCGCAAGGTCCGCTCCACGGCGCCGACCGCGCCGAACGCCTTTTGGTGGCAATGAGCGTGCAAAAGCGCGCGCTTGGCGATGGGCTTCAAGGGGAGATCGAGCCGGGCGGCCTCCGCCTCTGCGGCCAGGAATTCTTCGAGCAGCATGGCCGCGCCCGCGAGCGCCTTGGACTCGTCGCCGGGGAGAAGAACGGGAATTTCGTCGCGAAGTCCGAGCAGGCATGAGGGCTCCAGGCCGACGATCGGCACGCCCCGCCGGGCGAAGGGAACCAGTGCGGAAAGGAGACGGCCGGCCTCGGCGCGCGCCTCGGCGACCATCCCGGCGGCGAGATAGGTTCGCCCGCAGCAGAGCGGCCGGCCGCCGTCGGGGGGCTTGGCGAGCCGGACGCGATAGCCCCCCGCCGCCAGGACCCGGAGCGCGGCACGCGCGTTTTCCGGCTCGAAATAGGTGTCGAAAGTGTCGGCCCACAGCACCACCTCGCGGGCGTCGGAATCCGCCCGCGCGGGCGGCTCCTCGCGGGCGGGATCGAACGGGACGGGAGAAAACCGCGGCAGCCGGCGCCGCGCGCTCAAGCCCAACGCGCGCTCGGTCAACGCCGCGAGGCCGGGGATGCGGTCGCGGGCGGCGAACAGCGAAGGGATCCGCGCCGCCAGCGGCGCGTAGCGGGGCAGGTGCGCGATCAGCTTGTCCCGGAAGGGAACGCCGAAGCGACGGGCGCGCAGGTAAAGGACCTCGATCTTCATTCGTGCCATGTCGACTCCGGTCGGGCATTCGCGCCGGCAGCCCTTGCAGCCGACGCAGAGCCGCATCGCTTCGGCCATGGCGTCGGAGAAGAGGGCGTCGCGTCCCAACTGTCCGGAGAGCGCGAGACGGAGCGCGTTGGCGCGTCCGCGCGTCACGTGCGCCTCGTCGCCGGTGGCGCGGAAGGATGGGCACATGACGCCGCCGTCGCGCTTGCGGCAGGCGCCGTTGTTGTTGCACATCTCGACCGC
>MIAC01000009.1:2113-2269 GCA_001830475.1 Rhodospirillales bacterium RIFCSPLOWO2_12_FULL_67_15 | reverse complement strand
ACGCGGGAGAGGGGTTTTCGTGCGGACGCCTGGCGCATTATCCGAGCGCGGCAAGCCGGGCCTTGAGTTCCGCGCTCGGAAGCGATTCCACCGGAAGCGCCAGGAACGCCTCGATGCGGGCGCGCAAGCCGGCGAAGACGCTCGCGTAGGCGGCGC
>MIAC01000009.1:0-2093 GCA_001830475.1 Rhodospirillales bacterium RIFCSPLOWO2_12_FULL_67_15 | reverse complement strand
TGCGCCGCCGCCGGATCGGGAAAGCCCCAGTGCGCCGTCGCCGGACGGCCTGGCCAGACAGGGCAAGGCTCGGCGGCGGCGTTGTCGCAGACGGGGAAGATCAGGTCGATCGCCGGCGCGCCGGGCCGCGTGAATTCGTCCCAGGATTTGGAGCGCAAGTCCCCCGTCGGCAACCCGTGGCGGCGAAGCAGGTCGAGGGCGAGCGGGTTCGGCGCTCCCGCCGGGCGGCTGCCGGCGCTGAAGGCGCGAAAGCGCCCTTTCCCGAGCCCGGCGAGCAGCGATTCCGCCATGATGCTGCGGGCGGAATTGCCGGTGCAGAGGAACAGGACGTTGCGCGGGCGGGCGGGCATGGGATGTTCAAAATCTCTTACTTCGGACACATGCGTCAATCCGCGCCCGCTCAGGCCCCGATCACGCGCGCGAAGATGTTCTGGCACTCGAACGGTTCGATCGGCTTCGGCGCCGCGCTTTCGGCAAGGATCGCCGCGCCGCCGACGTAGCGGAACCCGGCCGCGACCGCCGCCGTCGCCAGGCTCGTGGTCGCAAGATCGTGGACATAAGAGTGCATGCCCGATTTCTCGGCGAGCGCAATGAAGGTATTCATTTTCTCCATGAGGAGTTTCTCGGAAAAACTCTCCTCGGTGGTGGCGAAGCCGATGCCGTGAGCGCTACCCTCGGCCCAATGGCGAAAGTGGGTGGAGTCCGGAGGAAGCCGGACGAGGACGCAGCGCGCGAACGGACGCAGCCGGGAGGTGATGTCCTTGATGCGGAACGCAGGCAGCATGTCGGGGGCGTACAGGATTTCGAGGACGATATGCTTCCGCTCATCCGGGGTGAGCGCGGTAAGTTCCTGCCGATACGGCTGGAAAAAGGTCTGGCTGTCGACCGTCATGAAATGGACCGGCAGGACAAGGAGGGTCTGCTGGCGGGCACCCATCAATTCGTGCAACCGGGCGACCGATTCCCGCTGCACCAACGAATCCAGGGCCGCGGTTAGGGCGAAGCCGGCGTCGGCGCCGAGAATCCGCTTTCCCGTCATGATCGGCCCGTCGGGATGGCGGCGTTGAGGGACGGCGGCGTAGGACGTGATCATTTTGCTTCGCACGTTCCAGATAGCCTGATAGGCGACCTGGATTCCCTCCAGCCGGCGATCCACATATGCGGCCGGCGGCGACGGCGGGACATCGCGGCGAAAGGCGCCGCCGGACTTACGCGGCTGCGGGGGCTCCAGGGGTCCCGTTTTCACGGGCGCGGGCGTGGCGGTGCTCTTGGCTCTTTTTGCATCGCCGGGAGGGCCGGCGGTCGCCCGGCGCGCGGGCCGCAAAGCGTGCCATGTCTTCCGATCGACGTTCTGGGCGGATCTTTCCGACTTGAGATCGGCGAAAACCGGATCCTCCTCCACCAAGGCGCGGGCGATCTGATCGGCGATCGCCGCACATTTCAGTTCACTCGCCTCGCGGGTCAGCGAGGGAAACAGGAAGAACACGGAGTTGACATCGGGCCGGACATAGGTTTCGCCTTCTTTCAGGTTCTCTCCGATGACGGAGAGAAAGACGTTTTCCACTTTCTTCAGGCGCGTCTTCTGACCTTCGCCGCGCCGGATGACGAGTTCTTCGAGATTGAGGAATTGAAGCCGGCCGAGCACGGCCTTGCCGTGCGTCTGAAGAAACTTTTCGGCGGTGGTTTCGAAGCTTGCCAACGCGGTTTCCCGGGTGACCGGCGATCCGCCCCCGAGCAGGCTTTGCAACGCCTCGATCAGCCCTTTCTTCACCCCGGGCGCGGGATCGTTTTCCGTCATGGCGCTTGCGGACCGAGCAGCTCGACGACCCGCGCCAGAAGATCGCTCTTGCGGAAAGGCTTCTCCAGCGCCGCGTCCGCCCCCGCCTTCCGGGCAATGGCGAGGAAGTCCATGACATGGGTTCGGCCGCCGCCGGAAATCGCCAGCACTTTCACTTCGGGGCGCTCGCGCTTCATCGTGGCGATGACCTCGATTCCCTCCTTCCCCGGCATGATGATATCGGTGATGACGAGCGCCGGCGGACTGGCGCGGAACGCGGCCAGCGCCGCGTCGCCGTCTTCCGCTTCGGCGACCT
>MIAC01000008.1:1324-2417 GCA_001830475.1 Rhodospirillales bacterium RIFCSPLOWO2_12_FULL_67_15 | reverse complement strand
GCCGGCAGAGCCCGAGCGCGGGCGCGAGCTCCATCGCCCCGCTCAATATGATGCACTCCGCCTGCACGCCCCGCTTGGCGAAGTGACGCCGGGTGAGGCCGGGATATTTGGTCGCGACCGCGACCGAGCTCCAGGTCGAGGGGTCGTCCGGGCCGGCCATCTCGGCGGGCTCGGCCACCACCAGGCGGCAACGGCCTACGCCAAGATCGAGCGGGGTGTAGATTTCCGGATAGTCGAACTCCATCAGCACGTCGCTGCCGATGACGCCGAGCTGGGCCGCGCCGAAGGCGACGAAGGTGGCGACGTCGAACGAGCGCACGCGCACGATGTCCAGCTCCGGCCGGCTGGTCGAGAAGCGGAGCTGGCGGGCGTCCTCGTCGGCGAACGCCGGCTCGGGTTCGATCCCGGCGCGGCGCACGAGCGGCATCACCTCGGCGAGGATCCGCCCCTTGGGCAACGCGAGGACAAGTTTTTCGTTCGCCGACGCAGCCGGCATGGTCGTAAGTCCGGTTCGGGTTGGCTTGCCATCTTGCCGCACGCGAAAGTGCCGGCAAAGGGCGGCTTTATAGCGGCTTTCCGGGGGCAAGGCCAGCCGCGCCGAGCTTTCAATCCTTAAGCCGCTCGATCGCCGCGCCGAGCCCGGAGAGTTTTTCCTCGATCCGCTCGTAGCCGCGGTCGATATGGTAAACGCGGTTGACGACGGTCTCGCCCTCGGCGGCAAGCGCCGCCAGCACCAGCGAGACCGAGGCGCGGAGATCGGTCGCCATCACCTCGGCGCCGGAAAGTCTGGGCACGCCCCGGACGATGGCCGAGGCCCCGTGGACGTTGACGTCGGCGCCCATGCGGCAAAGCTCGGGGACATGCATGAACCGGTTCTCGAAGATCGTCTCGGTGATCATCGAAGCGCCCGCCGCGGTCGCCATCAGGGCCATGAACTGCGCCTGCATGTCGGTGGGAAAGCCGGGATAGGGCTCGGTCATCACGTCGGCGCCGCGCATCGTGCCGTCGGCGCGGACGCGAACGCCGCGTTCGCTCGCCTCGACGCTCGCGCCGGCCCCGCGAAGCGCCTTCGCCACCGATTCCATCAAATCTA
>MIAC01000008.1:0-1310 GCA_001830475.1 Rhodospirillales bacterium RIFCSPLOWO2_12_FULL_67_15 | reverse complement strand
AGCTCGATCTCGCCCCCGGTGATCGCTGCGGCGACGGCATAGGTGCCGCTCTCGATCCGATCGGGCACGACCGCGTGCCGGGCGGCGCCAAGCCGCGCCACGCCTTCGATCGTCAGAGTATCGGTGCCGACGCCCTCGATCCGGGCTCCCATCGCGCCGAGACAGCGGGCAAGATCGGTCACTTCGGGCTCGCGCGCGGCGTTGGCGAGGACGGTGGTGCCGCGCGCGAGCGTCGCCGCCATGAGCAGGTTCTCGGTTCCGCCGACGGTGACCTTGGGGAAAACGATTTTCGCAGCCGTAAGGCCCCGGGGCGCGCGGGCCTCGATGTAGCCGCCGGCGAGCTCGATCTCGGCGCCGAGCTCGGCGAGCGCCTGCAGGTGAATATCCACCGGCCGGGTGCCGATGGCGCAGCCGCCCGGCAGCGACACCCGCGCTTTCCCCGTCCGCGCCAGCAGCGGCCCGAGCACGACCACCGAGGCGCGCATCTTGCGCACCAGCTCATAAGGCGCGGTCGTCTCCGCGACGTTGCGCGCGGCGAAACTCATGACCCGCCCGGCGTCTCCGTCGCTCTCCAGCGCGATCTCGACCCCGAGCGCGCGCAGCAGATTCGCCATGGTCGCGATATCGGCGAGGTGCGGCAGGTTCGAGAGCGTCAGCGGCTGGTCCGAAAGCAGCGCGGATGCCATCAGCGGCAGCGCGGCGTTCTTCGCCCCGCCGACGGAAATCGCGCCACGAAGCGGCCCTTGGCGGCCCTTGATGCGAATACGGTCCATGACGAATGCGCTTTGTAGTCGGCGGCGGCGGCGTAGTCCAAAAAAATGTGGGGGGGCAAGAAAATGTTCCGGGCGAAAGCAGGATCAGAGCTCGCCTTCGCCGCCCTTGTCGCCTTTGTCGCCCTTGTCTTGGGCGCGGGCGCGGGCCTGGGCCTTGCGCCGGCGCAGGTTCTCCCTGAGCGCCTCGGCGAGAAGGGCCTCGCGGCGCGCCTTCAGAACGGTCTTGCGCGCCCTGGCCGCTCTTTGTTTACGCGGATCGTCGTCCTTCGCTGTCATCCGCCCCCTCCCGATGGCGATGGTGGAAACCGGCGCGGAAAGCGTCAAGAGCCGCCTTGCCCCCGCCCGCCCCGCCGTGGCATGGTTCCGCCGCTTTTCCGGGGGATTTCCGCCTCTGGCGACGCCGCCGTAGCTCAGTGGTAGAGCACACCCTTGGTAAGGGTGGGGTCGAGTGTTCGATTCACTCCGGCGGCACCAGTTTTTTCATCCCCGCCCTTTCCGACCGCGAAGTCCCGGGCTTGTGACCTTCGCGGGCGAAGG
>MIAC01000007.1 GCA_001830475.1 Rhodospirillales bacterium RIFCSPLOWO2_12_FULL_67_15 | reverse complement strand
GCGATTCCCGGACGCGCCGCCTTTCTCGGCGCGCTCAGCTTGAAGGAAGTGGCCGCGGCGTACGCTGCGGCGGATCTGTGCGTCTGGCCCGCGGTCAACGAGGCCTATGGCATGGCGTTGCTCGAGGCGCAGGCCGCGGGCGTGCCGGTGGTTTCCTGCGCCACGCGTGGCGTTCCCGATATCGTCGAGCACGGCCGGACCGGACTGCTCGCGCCTTGCGGCGACGAGCAGGCGCTCGCCGGGCTGGTGCGGGAGCTGCTGCTCGACACGGACAGGCGCTCCCGGTTGAGTGCTGCCGCGGCGGCGTTCGCCGCCGGCGAGCGCAGTCTCGAATCGGCCGCAGCGCGCCTCGCGCAGTTGCTCGCGCGCTTTTCCGCGATGCCGCTCAAAACGCCGGTGTGATATGAGCGTCGGGCGCGTCGGGCGCGCGAGCGGCACTCGTGCCTTCATCTACGTCCAGCACCTGCTCGGGATCGGCCACCTGAAGCGGGCCGCGACGCTTGCCTGCGCGCTGGCGCACGACGGGCTCGAAGTCACGCTTGCCAGCGGCGGCATTGCGGTTCCGGAGATTGCTTCTGACACGGAAATGCGTGGCGTGCGCTTGGTGCAGTTGCCGCCGGCGAGCGCCGCCGATCTTTCCTTCAAGACACTGGTCGACGTCAATGGCAGGGAAATCGACGAGCAGTGGAAACGACGGCGCAGCGAAGCCTTGCGCGCTGCCTGGCGCGCCGCCGATCCGCACATCCTGGTGCTGGAGCTGTTTCCGTTCGGCCGCAGGCAGATGCGCTTTGAATTGATGCCGCTGCTCGGTGCTGCCGCCGGAGCAGCGCGCCGCCCTGCGATCGTCTGCTCGGTGCGCGATGTGCTGGGTGGCCAGAAAAGTCCGCAACGGCAGCAGGAAACGCTGGACCTTATCGGGCGCTATTTCGATTGGGTCCTGGTGCATGCCGATCCAGCGGTCGTCGGCTTCGAGCGCACTTTCCCGCTTGCCGCGCAATTGCAGCGGAAAATTCGATATACCGGTTACGTGGTCGACGTTCCCGACCAGCCCGGGAACGAAAGTCCCGCCGGCAAAGGGGAGGTCATCGTCTCCGCCGGCGGCGGCGCGGTGGGCGCGGGGCTGCTCGAGACCGCGATCCGGGCACGGCCGCTGACCACGTTGCGAAGCCGCACCTGGCGCGTACTGGCCGGAGGCAATCTTCAGGAGGCATCGTTTGCAGCGCTCGCGCGGCTTGCCGCCGAGATCGGCGAAGGGCGCGTCGTGGTGGAGCGCGCGCGCAGCGATTTCACGACCTTGCTTGCGAATTGCGAGCTCTCGGTGAGCCAGGCGGGGTACAACACGCTCATGGAAGTGGTCCAGGCGCGCGCGCGCGCCGTGGCCGTGCCTTTCGCGGGCGGCCACGAGACCGAGCAGACGCTGCGCGCGCGCTGCTTCGCCGAGCGGGGGTTGCTGGAACTCGTGGACGAATGCGCCCTTGCGCCGGAGCGGCTTGCCGCGGCGATCGATCGCGCGGCCCGCAAACCGCGTCCGGCGCGCGGCGCCATCGATCTGCAAGGCGCGCAATGCAGCGCGACGCTGATCGCGCGTTGGGCCGCGGACAGGGTGTCATGAACGCGTCGCGGCGCGCGTCATGCTGAGCGGGGCCTGGCGCGCCCTGGCCGAAGAGATTGCGTTCTGGCGCGACGCCGGGCTTACGGTCGAGTTCTGGTGGCGCGACGACGATGCCGCGCGGCCGGCCCCGGCGCTTGCCCGGCTGCTCGCCCTTTCCGCGAATGCTTCCGTGCCGCTCGCGCTGGCGGTGGTGCCGCTCGGCGCCGATCCAGGCCTGCTTGCCGGCTTCGGTGAGCCGGTGAGCGTGCTTCAGCACGGCACCGATCACCGCAATCGCGCCCTGCGGGGCGAGAAGAAGACCGAATTCCCGGTCTCGGAACCGCCTCGGGTGGCGGCTGCGCGGCTCGCGATGGCCCGCGAGCAGCTTGAGGTCCGCGCCGGGAATCGCTTCATTCCGGTCCTGGCGCCGCCTTGGAACAGGCTGCCCGAGGCGCTCGTGCCGCATCTTGCGGCCGCGGGGTTCCGCGGCCTGAGCCAATATGGGGCGCGCAGGAGCGCCGAACCCGCGACCGGACTTCGGCAGGTCAATACGCACGTGGATGTAATTGGCTGGCGCGCGGGCCGGGGCTTCGCGGGCGAAGACGAGTCTCTTGCCGCCGCCACCATGCACCTCGCGGCAAAGCGCGCGGGCGCGGCCGATCGGCGCGAGGCGACCGGCTGGCTCACGCACCATGCGGTCCACGACGACGCGGCGTGGACGTTTCTCGAACGATTGTTCGAAACGACCCGGAAATTGCCGGGGGTGCGCTGGCGGAGCGCACCGGAACTATTTCACATTTCGTGACCCGGTCGTTTCAGTATCCCTTATCGTGTTTATGCGCCGACTATGCGGGCAGCGCTATCGGGCTGGCGTGTTCGCTCGGCCCGCTCGCGTACCTGCAACCGGCCGCGGCCATGGCGTGGCTGCTGGCTGCGGCCGCCGCGCTATTCCTCGTATACTTTGGCCGAACGGTCTGCCGGCAGCTGACCCACATCGAACTGGACGAGGCCGGAATCCGCGCCAGGGGACCGCTTGGCGCTGCGATCCGGTGGGAAGATCTGCGTTCGCTGCGGCTCGATTATTACTCGACGCGCCGCGACCGCGAGAGGGGATGGATGCATTTGAGGCTCCGTGACGCGCAGCGCACGATCCGCATCGACTCGGCGGACGCGCCATGAGCGACGTCCTGCAGATCCGCGACCTGAGGGTCTACCTCGATGTCGACGCGGGCACGGTCAAGGCGGTGGACGGAGTGTCGTTCCGTATTCCCGAGGGCCGCACGGTGGCGCTGGTGGGCGAATCGGGTTCCGGCAAGAGCATGGTGGCGCAGGCGATCATGAGCATCCTGCCGCGCGTGGCGCGCGTCGAATCGGGCGAGATCCTGTTCCTTGACCCGAAAAAACCCGGCATCGTCACCGACATTTCGCGCCTCGATCCGGAAGGCGCGCCGGTGCGCGCGATCCGCGGCGGCCGGATCTCGATCATTTTCCAGGAACCGATGACCGCGCTGTCGCCGCTGCACACGGTCGGCAACCAGATCGGCGAAGCGCTGATGCTGCACCGCCCGGACCTGGGCAAGGCCGAGCGGCGCGACGCGGTGCGCGAGATGCTGCGGCTGGTGGGATTCGCCGATCCGGTCAAGGCCGAGCATACCTATCCGTTCGAGCTCTCCGGCGGCCTGCGCCAGCGCGCCATGATCGCGATGGCGCTGGTGTGCCGGCCGGCGCTGCTGGTCGCCGATGAGCCGACTACCGCGCTCGACGTCACCATCCAGGCGCAGATCCTGCAGCTGGTGAGTTCCCTCCAGAACGAGCTGCGCATGGCGATGCTGCTGATCACGCACGATCTGGGCATCGTCGCCAACATGGCCGAGGAAGTAGTCGTGATGTATCAAGGCAAGGTGGTC
>MIAC01000006.1:513-2467 GCA_001830475.1 Rhodospirillales bacterium RIFCSPLOWO2_12_FULL_67_15 | reverse complement strand
AGCGGCGCGAAGACGCGGCGAAGAAGCAACAGAAATGACCGAACTGTCCCGCCAAAGCGGTTTCAACGTGACTGGAAACGCCCCCCTCACCCTTCCCTCTCCCCCCGCGACTTGCGGGGGGAGAGGGTTGCGTAGGGTTGGCGCGGCGCTTGAGCCGCGCCTTACCCGGAGCTGGGTGAGGGGGGAACGATTCCGGCCAACGTGAAAATGCTTTAACGACGACGGCCCCGGCCATGAAGCTCAAACCCATCCAGGATGCGCGGTTCTTCTTCGCCACTTCGCCGCTCGCGTGCCCTTATCTCGAGGGCAAGATGGAGCGCCGCGTGGTCGCCGAGCTGGTCGGACGGGACGCCGCCGCCCTGCACGACGCCCTCACTCACGCCGGCTTCCGGCGCAGCCACGCCATCGTCTACGCGCCCGCCTGCACCGGCTGCGACGCCTGCATTCCGGTCAGGATCGTGGCCCGGGACTTCCGCCGAAGCCGCACCCAGGCGCGCATCTGGCGCTCAGGCATGGCGGCGCACGGGATCGAGGAGCGGCCCCCGATCGCCACCCGCGAGCAATTCGCCCTTTTCGTCCGCTACCAGCAATCCCGCCACGCCGAAGGCGACATGGCGCGCATGGATTTCGAGGACTACCGCGCCCTGATCGAGGACACGCCGGTGGATACGGTCATGATCGAAGTGCGCGCGGTCCCGCCGGTAGGCGGGCCAATGACAGAATCCCCCGGCGCGCTCGTCGCCGCCTGTCTCGCCGACCGGGTCGGGGACGGACTTTCCGCGGTCTACAGCTTCTTCGAGCCGGAGCACGACAAGGACAGCCTCGGGACGCTCATGATTCTGTGGCTGGTCGAGCGCGCCCGGGCGATGGGAAAACCGTACGTCTATCTCGGCTTTTGGATCGCCGCGTGCCGGAAAATGTCCTACAAGTCGAATTTCCGGCCGATCGAGGCGCGCACCAATCGGGGTTGGAAATTGCTGCCGAAATTTTAACTCGTCACCCCCGCGCAAGCGGGGGTCCAGCTTGTTTGAATGTTTTCAGATGGATTCCCGCTTTCGCGGGAATGACGAAGGGAAGAATGACAAGGGTTCGTTGCTGGAGAACGCCGGCCATGAAACGCCGCAACTTCCTGAAACGTGCCGCGGCCGCCGGCGCCGCCGTCGCCGCCCTCAGCCAGCCGGCCGCGCCGGCGCTCGCGCAAGGGAAGCGCGAGCTCAGGATGGTCACGGCCTGGCCGAAGGGCTTTCCCGGCCTCGGCACCGGCGCCGAGCGGCTCGCCCGCGCCATCACCGAGGCGACCGAGGGCGCGCTCGCGGTCAAGGTCTTCGCCGCCGGCGAGCTGGTTCCCGCCGCCCAAGTTTTCGATGCGGTCATCGACGGCACCGCCGATCTCTATCACGCTCCCGATTACTATTTCCGCGACAAGTCCAAGGCCTACAACTTCTTCACCACCATTCCCTTCGGCATGACCGCGGGCGAGATGGACGCCTGGATTTATTACGGCGGCGGCCAGCAGTTGTGGGACGAGGTTTCCGCCCCGTTCGGCATCAAGCCGCTGCTCGCCGGCAACTCGGGCGCGCAGGCGTTCGGCTGGTTCCGCCGTGAGATCAAGGCGATCGAGGACTTCAAGGGAATCCGATTCCGCATATCCGGCCTGGGCGGCGAGGTCTTGCGCGCGTTCGGCGTGAACGCGGTCGCCCTGCCGCCAAACGAAATCTTCGCCGCCTTTCAAGCGGGCGCCCTCGATGCCGCCGAGTGGGTCGGCCCGTGGAACGACCTCGCCCTCGGCCTGCACAAGCTCGCCCGCTACTACTATTTCCCCGGCGTGATGGAACCGAGCGCGGCGCTGACCTGCGGGTTCAATAAAAGGACCTGGGACGACCTCCCGACCGGCCACAAGCGCGCCATCGCCAACGCCGCCGCCGCGGACAACTCGCTGATGCAGGCGGAATTC
>MIAC01000006.1:0-382 GCA_001830475.1 Rhodospirillales bacterium RIFCSPLOWO2_12_FULL_67_15 | reverse complement strand
CGACGCGGCCACCCGCAAGGTCTACGAATCCTACCTCGCCTTCCGCAAGAAGGCGCTGGCCTGGTCCAACGTCGCCGACCAGGCGCTGCTCGCCGCCCGGGCGCTGCCCTTCAAGTTCGGCGGATGAGCGCGGGGCGGCGAGGAAAAAGGCTCTCGGTGTTTGTTTCGTTGATGAGCGGACTGGGCAGTCTCGGCATCGCGGTCATGGGTTTCCTCCGGGCACCGGAGAACAAGAACATAAAAAGGACGTTGCGTTAAGATTAAATTCTCTCATGGAAAATAATTCTTGACACTTACGATATTATAGGATATATGTCACATTTCATCGTCATGGCCGGGCCGCCCGCGCCCCGGTAGGGGCGCAACTTGAATATGCGCGGCG
>MIAC01000005.1:8371-17213 GCA_001830475.1 Rhodospirillales bacterium RIFCSPLOWO2_12_FULL_67_15 | reverse complement strand
TATTGATCGCGCTCGGGCAGCGACATGGTCATGCCCAGCGCCCGGCCGCGCGGGATGATGGTGACCTTGTGCAGCGGGTCGGTCTTGGGCAGATGGATCGTGACCAGGGCGTGCCCGGCCTCGTGGTAGGCGGTGAGCCTCTTTTCCTCGGCGGTCATGACCATCGAGCGCCGCTCCGCGCCCATCATGACCTTGTCCTTGGCCGCCTCCATCTCGTCCATGGTCACGACCCGGCGGCCGCGCCGGGCGGCGAGCAGGGCCGCCTCGTTGACCAGGTTGGCGAGATCGGCGCCCGAGAATCCGGGCGTGCCGCGGGCGATGACCTTGGGGTCCATGTCGGACGCGGTCGGCACCTTGCGCAGGTGCACGCGCAGGATCTTTTCCCGCCCCAGGATGTCGGGATTGGGCACGACCACCTGGCGATCGAAGCGGCCCGGGCGCAGGAGCGCGGGGTCGAGCACGTCGGGGCGGTTGGTCGCCGCGATCAGGATGACGCCTTCGTTGGATTCGAAGCCGTCCATTTCGACCAGCAATTGGTTCAGGGTCTGCTCGCGCTCGTCGTTGCCGCCGCCGAGGCCGGCGCCGCGATGGCGGCCGACCGCGTCGATTTCGTCGATGAAGATGATGCACGGCGCGTTCTTCTTGCCCTGCTCGAACATGTCGCGCACCCGGCTGGCGCCGACGCCGACGAACATTTCGACGAAATCGGAGCCGGAGATGGTGAAGAACGGGACGTTGGCCTCGCCGGCGATCGCGCGCGCGAGCAGGGTCTTGCCCGTGCCCGGCGGGCCGATCAGCAGCACGCCTTTCGGGATCCTGCCGCCGAGGCGCTGGAACTTGTGCGGATCGCGCAGGAATTCGACTACTTCCTCCAACTCCTGTTTGGCCTCGTCGATGCCGGCGACGTCGTCGAAGGTCACGCGTCCGGTCTTTTCCGTGAGCAGCCGGGCGCGCGATTTGCCGAAGCCCATCGCCTTGCCCCCGCCCGCCTGCATCTGGCGCATGAAAAAGATCCAGACGCCGATCAAAAGCAGCATCGGGAACCACGACATCAGGAGGCCCCACAGCGACGGCGCTTCCTCGGAGGCCGGAACGGCGCTGATGCGCACGCCCTGCTTGTTCAGGCGCTGGACCAAGCCGGGATCGTCGGGCGCGTAGGTGGCAAAGCTGCGCCCGTCGCGGTAATGGCCGGTGATGGTATTGCCCTGCATGACGACATCGCGGACCTCGTTCGATTCGACCGAGGCCAGGAAATCGGAGAACGCGAGCGGCGTCTGCGGCCCGCGCGTGTAGGACGACCCTCCCTGGAAAAGGTTGAACAACGCGAAGACGAGGAGCGCGATGACGACCCAGAGCGCGAGGTTCCTGCCGAAGTTCACGGGACTTGAATCCTTTCCTGGGGGGCGGCGTCCGCCCCGCCTATACCTGACAACACCAGTTATATTTAATATCGTCCACCGCTCAGGCAATGGACGCAACAAAAAAACCGGGCGAAACCAGCGGCCGGCGGGGGCGGAAAACGGCTTCCGCCGCCATTAACCACGCTTCCGTTCCCGGACGGTTGTAGCCGAGATGCGGGACCCGCACCACGCCTTGCGCATCGCTGAGCGCGGGCAGGACGGCGCGAACCGGCCTCGGGATGGGGCAATCCCTCAAGGCCGGCGCGGCGCGAACGATCTCGATCCAGCCCTCTTCTCCGAGCGGCGCCAGGATGAGAGGGGTAGGCGCGGAGGAAACCGCGAGGTCGAAACGGCCGTCCCATCCGCGCCGGATGGTCGAGGCGACGGGCTCGGGCGCCGGCAGGCCGCGCCCCTCGCGCCGAAGAAGAAGCTCGGCTGTGCCGGAACCCGCGCGCAGTTCGACCACGCACCCGGCCAGCGCGGCGAGGTTGCCGCGGCCCTCCGGCCGCGCCGCGGCCGCGGCGAGAATCCGGGCGGATTTAGCGAGAGCGGGCGGGTGCGTCCGCCCGCCCACGGCGGCGAGCGCGCGGGCGAGCGCGCGGGCGGCGATTTCGGCCGGCGCAGCGCGCAGCTCGGACAGCGAAAGAACGGCGAACCCGGCCGGATGAACGCGGGCAGCGCGCGCGAGCAGCGCCGCCGTCGCCGCCTCCAGCGCGACGCGGACATCGGCGAAGCGTCGCGCGGCCGCCGCCAGGCTTGCCGCCGTCACCCCTTGGGCGGCGAGCGCGGGCAGGCTGGCGCGAACGCGCGTCCGCGCGAAGCGCGAATCGCGATTCGAGGGGTCCTCGATCCATTCCTGTCCGAGGCCGGCGAGGAAGGATTCGAGCGCGCGGCGCGAAACTCCGAGCAGCGGACGCAAAATGCGTACCTCGGGCCTTTCGACCAGGGCGGACATCCCAGCGAGCCCGTCCGGACCGCTTCCGCCCGCGAGGCGCAGGAGCAAGGTTTCCGCCTGGTCCTCCATCTGATGGGCGAGAAGAAGGTGGAGGACGCCGGCATCGCGGCACCACGCGCCGAGAATGGCGTAGCGCGCGGCGCGCGCGCGGGCCTGGATGGCGCTCCGGGGCTTCGCCCCCGGCCAATCGAGAACGCCGTGCGCGATGCCGCGCGCGGCGAGCCAGGCGCCGACGCGGCGCGCTTCCCCGGCGGATTCGGGGCGCAGGCCGTGGTCGAGGGTAAGCGCGGTGACGCGGCCGCCGCGGGCGGCTACCCAGCGCTCGGCCAGCAGCGCCAACGCGAGGCTGTCGGCGCCGCCCGAGACCGCCGCCGCGAGATGCGGCCGGGCCTCGAACGGTCCGAGCGCGGCCATCGCTTGGGCGAAGGCGTCGTCGAGAGAGCGAACCGGAGCGGGCATCGGCCGGCTACTTGCAGGAGAGCCGCTTGCGCTCCCGCTCCAGGTTGGTTTTGATCGCCGGCGGCGCATCGGGGAACTTTTTGCGCAACTCGCCGTAGGTGATGCAGGCCTGCTGACCCTTGTCCAAGATCGCGAGCGACATGCCGAGCTTCAAGAGCGTGTCGGGCGCTTTCGCGCCCTTGGGATCGAGCTTGTAGTTTTCCGCGAACACCTCGGCCGCCTTCAGGTGATTGCCGCGCACGTAGTAAGCCTCCCCCAACCAGTAACGCGCGTTGCCGGCGAGCGGGTCGTCGGGATGGGTCTTGACGAACTCGGCGAGCGCGAGTTCGGCCTGGTCGTAGTTGGCTTGGCGCAGAAGTCCGAAGGCGAAGGCGTACTGATCCTTGGCCGGACCCGGGGGCAGGATGCCCGGAGCCTTGGCCGGGCTTGCGCCGGGAGCCAGAGCCGGGCGGGCCGGGGCGGCGGCGCCGGCTTGCGGCGAAAGTTCGCGCTCGCTCACGGAGCCGAGAACCCCTTCCCTCGCCCCGGGCGGCGGCGCCGTCTCCACCGCCGGAGGAAGCGGCGAGGCTTGGCCGCGCGGCGCTCCGGGCGCGCCGCCGCGCTCGAGCGCGCCGAGGCGGTAATCGAGATCGCCGGTGAGCTTGTCGAGGCGTTGATTGAGCAGTTGCACTTGGTGGCTGAAGTTTTCGAACGCGCCGGTGACGGCGCGAAGCTCCTCCTCCAACGCGCCGAGGCGGATCTGCAGCGACGCCGCGCTGGCCGGCGCCAGCGGCTGGGCGGCGCCGGGTCCCGCGCCGCCTTCGCGCGCGACGGGGGCCATGGCGCCGCGCGCGACCTGCACGTTGAGCGTCTGGAGGTCGCGCTCGAGCCGCTGCATCCGATCGAGCAGCGGAGCCATGTCCGAAGATCCTTGCGCGCCCGCGGGCGGAGCCATGGCGCCGCGCGCGACCTGCATGTTGAGCGTCTGGAGGTCGCGCTCGAGCCGCTGAATCCGCTCGAGCAGCCGAGCCGTGTCCTGCGCGCCCGCAGGCAGGGCGAGCGCCGTCCACAGCACCAAGCCGGCGAGAGCGCCCCGCAACAGGGCCGCCGGAGCCGCCGAGAACCGCTCTAAGAACAAGAGTTTCATGGTCGGAGCCCACACGTTTATCGTCCAAAAAAGCGGGTCGAATACCGGCCGCCGCGGCTGGAGAGACGACGATGATGTAGGCGCGATTCTAGGCAAAAAAAAGGCGCTTGCCCACCCCGGAAGACCGGTCGGGCAAGCGCTTTTTATGTTTTAAGGCGGCGAAGCTAGACGATCAGCTCCCCGCGGCGCCGCTGACCACCGAGGAGATCGTGTTCCGATTCTGCGCCCACGCCGCCTCGTTCGAGCCGAGCGCGGTCGGGCGTTCCTTGCCGTAGGAGATGGTGCGAATCCGATCCGCGGCGACGCCCTGGGAAACGAGATAGTTTTTCGTCGAGTTCGCCCGGCGCTCGCCGAGCGCCAAGTTGTATTCGCGCGTGCCGCGCTCGTCGCAATTGCCGGCGAGCAGGACGCGGATGTTCGGATACCGCTTCAGCCAGGCGGCCTGACGCTCGAGGGTGCGCTGCGCTTCCGGCTTGAGGTTGAATTTGTCGAAATCGAAAAAGACGCGATCGCCGACGTTGACGACCAAGTCTTGCTGCGAACCCGGAAGAACGGCGGCCGTAGTCGGTGCCGCAGCCGGGGCCGCACCCGCACCAGCGGCGCCGGCGCCGCCCTCGGGGGCGGTTTCACAAGCGGCAACCAGGGCAACGGCGGCCAATACGGATAAAATTCTAACGTGCATTGATGTCT
Organism: Rhodospirillales bacterium RIFCSPLOWO2_12_FULL_67_15; assembly: GCA_001830475.1. Classification (GTDB taxonomy): domain Bacteria; phylum Pseudomonadota; class Alphaproteobacteria; order Rhodospirillales; family 2-12-FULL-67-15; genus 2-12-FULL-67-15. Next base: position 12,583 of record MIAC01000005.1, on the reverse strand, counting down.
CCTCCTCGCGGGAGCTTCTGGAACCCACGGCCCTCGGAAGCCGGGGATGGTTCCGAGCGGCGTGATGGGCCGTGTATTAATGGGTTAAAGCCTGAATTCCAAGAAAAATCTTTGTCCTCGTCCCCTTTAACCTTTTCCATAAGGGACCAGCCCCAACATCGGAGGTCGGCGGCCATGGTTAATGAGTTCGATCCGAACCCTGTTAGGGAATGAGAGGCGACCAGGCCGGATCGGAAGCGTCCGTGGGCGTGACGATCTCGCGCTCGTTATGGCCTGTCAAATCAATGCTGTAGAGGCGGGCGCGGCCGCCGCCGCCGCGGGCGTCGGTGGGCTGCTGGCGGAAATACATCAGCACGCGGCCGTTCGGCGCCCAGGTCGGCGCCTCGACCAGGAAGTCCTCGACCAAGAGCCTCTCACCGCTGCCGTCGGTGCGCATGACGCCGACATAAAACCGTCCCTGGTGCAACTTGGTGAACGCGATCAAATCGCCGCGCGGGGACCACACCGGAGTCGCGTACTTGCCCGTGCCGAAGCTGATTCGGCGCACGTTGCGGCCGTTGGCGTCCATGACATAGAGCTGCTGGCTGCCGCCCCGGTCGGAGTTGAACACGATCTGGCTGCTGTCGGGCGAATAGGTGGGCGAGGTGTCGATGGCGGAATGGAACGTGAGTTGCGCCACGGTCCGGGTGCGGAGATCCATCGTGAAGATTTCCGAATTGCCGTCCTGCGCCATGCTCATGATCACCTTCTTGCCGTCGGGCGAGAAGCGCGGCGCGAAGGTCATGCCGGGGAAATCGCCGACGACCTCCTGCCGTCCGGTGTCGATGTTGAACAGATACACCCGCGGCACGTTTTGGTAATACGACAGATAGGTGATCTCCTGCAGCGTCGGCGAGAAGCGCGGCGTCAGCACCAGCGAGCTGCCGTCGGTGAGGAAGCGGTGGTTCTCGCCGTCCTGGTCCATGATCGCGAGCCGCTTGACGCGCCTGCGCGCCGGTCCGCTTTCCGCGATGTAGACGACGCGGGTGTCGAAGTAGCCGTCCTCGCCGGTGATGCGCTTGTAGATGGCGTCCGAGATGATGTGCGCGACGCGGCGCCAGTTGTCCGGCACCGTGTGATAGGCGAGCCCGACCATCTGCTGTTCGGCGAACACGTCCCAGAGCCGGAACTCGGCCCTGAGCCTTCCGTCGGGAACGATCTGGACCCGGCCCTGGACCAGCGCTTGCGCGTTGATCACGCGCCAATCGCCGAAGCGCGGCAAGTTGCCGAGCGATTCCGCGGTCTGGATAAAGGCCTTGGGATCGATCGGGCGGAACAGGCCGGAGCGTTCCAGGTTGGCGGAGATGACGCGGGCGACGTTGCGGCCGTGGTTCTGTTCGACGTTGTTGCCGCCGAGGAAATGGGTGATGGCGATCGGCATCTGCTCGACCGTGCCGCGTGTGATGTCGATGCGCAGTTCGGCCCGGGCCGGATCGAGCGCCCCGAGCGCGCCGAGCGCCGCGCCGGTCGCGATCCACGCCGCCGCCCGGCGCCGAGCTCGTCCCTTCCGACTCAAGTTCTCCATCACAAGATTTCTTTCGGATCGAAGTTCAGTTCCATCACCTGCCAGATCTCATAGCGGTCGGGTGGCAGCTTGAAGGGTTGGCAGCGCGGATTCAACACCGCCCTGAGCGCGCTTTCCGCCATCGCCCGGTAGAACGGGTCCGCCTGCGCCCGCGCCGACTCGCGCAAGGTCGCCTCGCGGACCGTGCCGTCCACGTTCATCGTCACCCGGATCTCGACCGTCATCTTGTGGGCATCCTTGGCTCCGGCGGGCAGGTTCCAGCACCGCGCGATCTGCTGGCGCACCAGGTCGATCTCGCTGATGGATAGCGCCTTCGAGGGATCGTGCAGGCGCGGCTGTTGGGTCAGCGTCTTCTGAATTTCGGCGACGTCGAATTTCTCCTCCGGCGGCGGCGTCCGCTTGCGATCCTTGGCCGTTTCGTCGGCCTTGGGCGGGCGCCGCTTGATCTCCTCGAGGGTCTTGAGGACCGAAGCCATCTCGTCGGGCGGCGGCGGCTTGCGCTTCGGCTGCACCTTGGCGAGGCGCGGCTCGGGCGGACGGGGTTCCTCCTTCGGCTTCGCCTTGACCGGCTCCGGCTTCGTCGCCGGCACAGGCGCCGGCGCGGGCTCGGCCGCGGGCTTGGGCGGTGGCGGCGGAGGCGGCGGGGGCGGCGGGGGCGGCGCCGCGGCCTGGGGCGGCGGCGGCGGCGCGGCCTTGGGCGGCTCCGGTTTCGGTTCGGGGCGCGGCGGCGGCGGCACGTTGGTTTCGGGCGCGATGTTGACGATGTCCACCGTCATCGGGCGCTCGAAATTCAAGTCGCGCTTGCCGATATCCGGCAGTCCGACAATCGCGACGACGATGACCGTCGCGTGAAAAAGCAGCGAAAGAATAACGTTCCGGCGCATGGCCCTGCCTTACTTCTTCGCCCCGCCGCCTCCCGTCCGGCGCGGCGGCGGGCGGCGCCTGTCTTGGAGCTGCTCGGTCACGAGGGCGACCTTGCCGAATCCGGCGGCGTTGATCGCGCCCATCGTTTCCATGACGCGCCCGTAGCTGATGGTCTTGTCGCCGCGCACGAAGATGCGCGCGTCGGGGTTGTTGCCGGCGATCGCCATCAGGCGCGCGCCGAGCGCGCCCAGTTCGATTTCGGTGTCCTGGATGAAGATCTTGCCGTCGCGGTTGACGCTGACCGAAATCGGCTCGTCCTTGCCGGGGATGACCGCGGCGCGGGTTTGCGGCAGGTCGACCTGCACGCCGACGGTCAAGAGCGGCGCCGTGACCATGAAGATGATCAGCAGCACCAGCATCACGTCCACCATCGGGGTGACGTTGATGTCCGACATGGGCTTGCGGCGCGCCCGCCGGCCCAAGCGCGCCCGCGAGAATTGAAGAGCGGCGCTCATGATTTAGGCCTTGTCCTCGAGTTCGCGCGAGAGGATCGCCGCGAACTCGCCCGCGAATCCCTCCAGCCGGCCGGCGTAGCGGTCGAGATCGCGGGAAATCTTGTTGTAGGCAACCACCGCCGGGATCGCGGCGAGAAGTCCGAGCGCGGTCGCGAACAGCGCCTCGGCGATGCCCGGCGCGACCACCGCGATGCTCGTGTTCTTGGTCAGGGCGATGGAGTGGAAACTGTTCATGATGCCCCAGACCGTGCCGAACAGGCCGATGAACGGCGCGGTCGAGCCGGTGGTGGCGAGGAAGGTCATGTAGCGCTCGGCGCGCTCCATCTCGCGCGCGAGCGTGATCTGCATGACCCGCTCGATGCGCTCCTGCAAGCCGCCCGAATGTTCGCGCCCTTCGTTGCTTTCCGCCCGCATCACCTTGCGCCGCCACTCGCGCATGGCGGCGGCGAAGATCGAGGACATCGGATCGCGCGGCTGCGCGCCGATGCGGTCGTAGAGGTCCTCGAGCGAGCGGCCGGACCAGAACGAGCGCTCGAACTCGTCCGAGCGGGCGTTCAACCGGCGCAATCCGATCATCTTTTCGAAGATGATCGCCCAGCACCAGATCGAGGCGAGGAAGAGCGAAATCATCACCGCCTTCACCACCCAGTCGGCCCTGAGGAACAGAGCCCACATGCTGAGGTCCTGGGCCACCGATCCGCCGAGGGCGACCGCGCTTACGACATTGCTTTCCATCGCTCAATCCTACCGTTCGGGGGCGTTAAGGAACCTCTGACTAAGTCTCCAACCCGTCACCCCCGCGAAAGCGGGGGTCCAGCGGCGTATGGAAAAGAATGGATTCTGGCTCGGCGCGAACCGCGCCGTCCGGAATGTCGAAATTGACTTATGCAGACCTTCCTTAATATCTTCTAAAGCCGTGAATCGGAGATCGTTGGCGTAATAAACCCGCACCGGGTAGATATGCTCTTCCTCCGGCCGGGCAAGTCCTTGCGCGGTTGCCCGCGCTCTTTTTTGGCGCGAGCTAGCCATCGTCGCTCTCGCTGAGGAGCGCGAGCTGGGCGAGCGAGGGCGGCGATTTCAGCCCCATGTGCCGGTAGCCTTCGGCGGCGAGCGCGCGCCCGCGCGGGGTGCGCATGACGAAGCCCTGTTGGATGAGGTAGGGCTCGACGACTTCCTCGAGGGTGTCGCGCTCCTCCGAGAGCGCGGCGGCGAGGGTTTCGATCCCGACCGGGCCGCCGCCGTAGTTCTCGGCGATGCAGGCGAGATAGC
>MIAC01000005.1:7050-8218 GCA_001830475.1 Rhodospirillales bacterium RIFCSPLOWO2_12_FULL_67_15 | reverse complement strand
CGCGCCTGGCGATCTCGGCCGCGCCGTCGGGGGTCAAGTCGAGCCCGAGAATGCCCGCGCCGCGGCGCACGATCCGGCCCAATTCGTCGGGAGTGTAGAACACCAGCCGCATCGGAATCCCGAACCGCTCGCGCAGGGGCGTGGTGATCAGCCCCGAGCGCGTCGTCGCCCCGATCAGGGTGAACGGCGGAAGGTCGATCCGGATCGAGCGCGCCGCCGGGCCCTCGCCGATGATGAGGTCGAGCTGGAAGTCCTCCAGCGCCGGATAGAGGATTTCCTCGACCACCGGGTTCAAGCGGTGGATCTCGTCGATGAACAGCACGTCGCGTGGCTGGAGGTTGGTGAGAATGGCGGCGAGGTCGCCCGCCTTGGCCAGCACCGGACCCGAGGTGGCGCGAAAACCGACGCCGAGCTCGCGCGCGACGATCTGGGCGAGCGTCGTCTTGCCGAGCCCCGGCGGCCCGTGGAAGAGAACGTGATCGAGCGCCTCGCCGCGCGCCCGCGCCGCCTGGATGAAAACCTTGAGGTTGGCGCGCACCTGGGCCTGGCCGGTGAAGTCCTCGAGCGTCTGCGGGCGCAAAGACGCCTCGTGCGCGTCCTCGCGCGCTTCGCCGGTGGCGATAAGACGGTCGGAATCGGGGTTCCGGATCATCGCCCGCGTCCCCCGACGGCCGAGGCGCGCGCGCCGGAAAGCTCGGCGAGGCCGGCGCGGATCAGTTCCTCGACCGAGGGTTTATCGCCCAGCGCCTCGGCGGCGCGGGCGACGGCTTGAAGCGCGTCCGAGGGCGCGTAGCCGAGGTTGGCGAGCGCGGAAACGGCGTCCGCCATCGCGCCCTCCAGCCCGGCGCCCCCGCTCCCCGCCGCTCCGGGGCCGCGCGCGGCCGCGCCCAGCGCGAGCGCGCCGACCTTGTCGCGCAGCTCGGCCGCGATCCGGGCGGCGAGCTTGCCGCCGACGCCGTCGGCGCGCGACAGCGCGGTCTTGTCGGCGGCGGCGATGGCGCGCGCGAGTTCCTCGGGTCGAAGCGCGGAAAGAACCGCGAGCGCGGTCTTCGCCCCCACGCCCTGCACCGTGGTCAGCAGGCGGAACCAGTTTTGCTCGGCCGCCTCCAGGAACCCGAACAGGCGGATGTGATCCTCGCCGACCTGGGTCTCGATGAGCAGGCTCACT
>MIAC01000005.1:0-7035 GCA_001830475.1 Rhodospirillales bacterium RIFCSPLOWO2_12_FULL_67_15 | reverse complement strand
AGCCGGCCGAGCGTGCTGGCCGCGCCCGCGACCCGGTAGCCGACCCCGCCCACGTCCACGATCGCGAACCCGTCGCCGACCTGATCCACGGTGCCGCGCAGCTTGGCGATCATGACGCCGCCTCCGCTTTCAGCGCGCGCGCAATCGCGTTATGGGTGCCGCGATGGTGGGCGTGGCAGATGGCGACGGCGAGCGCGTCGGCCGCGTCGGCGCATTCGAGCGCCGCGCCCGGCAGCAGCGTTCGCACCATCATCTGCACCTGCTGTTTGGCGGCGTGCCCGGCGCCGACCACCGATTTCTTGACCAGATTGGGCGGATACTCCGCGACCGCGAGCCCGAGGCGCGCGGGCACGAGCAGCACGACTCCGCGCGCCTGGCCGAGCTTGAGGGTGGAGACCGGATTGACGTTGACGAAGGTCTCCTCGACCGCCGCCTCCACGGGGCGGAAGCGGCGGATGACGTCGGCGAGGCCGTCGTAAAGTTGCGCCAGACGCCGCGCCAGGGGCAAATCCTCGTCGCTCCGCACGCCGCCGTCGGCGACGTGGCGGAGCCGGTTGCCGTCCATCTCGATCACGCCCCAGCCGGTGATGCGCAGGCCGGGATCCAGTCCGATCAGTCTCATCGGTGTCATAGCTCCAACATTTCGCTTCCTTTCGCCACCCCCCACCCCAACCCTCCCCCGCAAGGAGGGAGGGGGATTTTTATTGAATCCCCCCTCCCCTTTGCGGGAGGGGGTTAGGGGGAGGGGGTGTATCCATTCGATTTCGCACTTTCAATCACGCGCTCAACCGCGCCATGACCTCGTCGGCAACCTCGAAGTTGGAGGCGACCCGCTGCACGTCGTCATTGTCCTCGAGGGTTTCGAGCAGCTTGAGCAGGTTCTCGGCCGTTTCGCCGGCGACGCTGACCGCGCTGGTCGGCCGCCAGTCGAGACGGGCCTCGGCGGCCTCGCCGAATTTCCTCTCCAGCGTCTCGCGCACGGCGTTGAACTCGCCCGCGCCGCAGACGATCTCGTGGCCGTCCTGGTCCGAGCGCACGTCGGTCGCGCCCGCCTCGAGCGCGGCTTCGAACATGACATCCGCGCCCGCGCGCGCCGCCGGATAGCGGACGTGGCCTACGCGCTCGAACATGAAGCCGACGCTGCCGGTCTCGGCGAGGCTGCCGCCGTGCTTGCCGAAGGCGGTGCGGATATCGCCCGCGGTGCGGTTGCGGTTGTCGGTCAGCGCCTCGACGATGATGGCGACACCGCCCGGGCCGAAGCCCTCGTAGCGCACTTCCTCGAAGCCCGCACCCTCCTCGCCGCCCGCGCCGCGCTTGATCGCGCGCTCGATGGTGTCCTTGGGCATGTTGGCCTCGCGCGCCGCGAGCATCGCTGCGCGCAAGCGCGGGTTGGCGGCGGGATCGGGGAGGCCCGAGCGCGCCGCCACGGTCAACTCGCGGATGATCTTGGTGAATACCTTGGCCCGCTTGGCGTCCTGCTTGCCCTTGCGGTGCATGATGTTCTTGAACTGGGAATGACCGGCCATGACCCGAAAGCGTCCTTCGATTCGTTAACGTTGCCCTCGAAACCCATCATCTCGGCCCCCAAGGGGCGCGAAGCATACCACATCTAGCCATCCGACCGAGGCGCGAGAACTTCAAGATACGCGCAACTTACGGGCGGGTTCGGTGCATCTTGGAGGGGGTTTCGACAAGGCAAAAAGGTCTTAAGAGCTTGATATACCACGAAACAGCCCCGAAAACGCGCGTTTTTCTCATCAAAGCTCATCATTTCTCACCTTCCTTCGCCAGCCGATCCAGCCTTCGCAGCCGAAGCGGCTGCTTCGGCGGAGTAGGCAGCGGGCTTCGCGAAGGCGGGACGGGTGGGGAACTTCCATCACCCGGAGGATTGGATGAAATAGGATAACTATCACACTTAAGTATTAAAGTCAAGACAAAAAGTTGCAAGATGGGATAAAAATCTTTACTCCCGGAAGACGTGCGTCAGCTCCCGGCTCGATACCGCCTCGCTCGCCCAGGCGAAGCTGCCCTGATCCTTGAGCGCGCGCGCGCCGCGCAAGAACGCCGCCAGCCCGAGCCGGGCGAGGGCGCTGCCGACGCTGATCCGCTTGACCCCGGCCTCGCCCAAGTGGCGCACCGTCAGCGCGGGATCGAGCGTGCTCATCAGGACATTCACCGGCTTCTTCAAGGACGCGACCACCGTCCGGACGGTGGCGAGTTCCCTGAGCCCCGGCGCGTAAAGCACGTCCGCGCCCGCCCGCTCGAACGCCTGGAGGCGCCGGATCGTGTCATCGAGATCGGGGCGTCCGTGGAGGAAATTCTCCGCGCGCGCAGTCAAGGTGAAGGAGAACGGCAGCGCGCGGGCCATCGCGACCGCCGCGTGCACGCGTTCGACCGCGAGCGCGAAATCGTAGATCGGCTGGCGCGAATCCCCGGTCGCATCCTCGATCGAGCCGCCGACCACACCTGCTTCGGCGGCAAGCCGGATCGTCTCGGCGGCGGCCGCGGGGGCGTCGGCGTAACAATTTTCCAAATCCGCGCTGACCGGCAGATCGGTCGCGCCCGCGATCATGCGGCAATTGTCCAGTACTTCGCTGCGGCTCACGGCGTTCGTTCCATCCACGCGCCCGAGCGTGCTCGCGAACCCAAGGCTGGTCGTCGCGAGCGCCTCGAAACCGAGCGAAGCGAGCAGCTTGGCGGTGCCCGCGTCCCACGGGTTCGGAACGACGAATACGCCCGGCCGCTCGTGCAGGGCGCGAAAGGCTCGGGCTTTTTCCAGTTGCGTGCGCATGACAGTCTCCCGCCGAGTTATCGTTCGCGCGCCTTTTCGGGCATGGCGGGCGCGAGACCCGGGCCGATCCGGACCGGCAGGGCGCGAACGCCGAGTCCAGTCGCGTCGTCAGTCTCGAGGTAGAGCCCGGAGAGCGCGCCCGGACCCTCCGCCGGCTCGAGCCGGGGGCCGATGACCTTGCGCACGAACCGCTCCGTCGCCAAGCCCTTTTCCATCCCGATCACGGAATCGTAGTCGCCGCACATGCCGAGATCGGTGATATAGGCGGTGCCGCCGGGAAGAATGCGCGCGTCCGCGGTCGGTACGTGGGTGTGGCTGCCGACCACCGCCGAGACCCGCCCGTCGAGAAAGACGCCCATCGCCATCTTCTCGCTGGTGGCCTCGGCGTGCATATCGACCACGATCGCCGCCACCGACGCGCCGAGGCGGTGGTTGGCGAGCGCCATCTCGACCGCGGCGAAGGGATTGTCGAGCGGCTCCATGAACAGCCGGCCCATGGGATGGGCCACCATCACCTGGCGCCCGTCGCGGGCGCGGAAAATCCCGGCGCCGCGGCCGGGCGTGCCGTGCGGATAATTGAGCGGGCGCAGGAGCCGCGCGTCGCCCTCGATGTAGGTCGCGATCTCGCGCTGGTCCCAGACGTGGTTGCCGGTGGTGATGACGTCGGCCCCGGCGGCGTAAAGCTCGGCGCAGAGCGGCCCGGTGATGCCGAAGCCGTGCGCGGCGTTCTCGCCGTTGACGATCACGAAGTCGAGATCGAGGTCGCGGCGCAGCCTCGGCACGTGCTCGGCCACCGCCTTGCGCCCCGAGCTTCCCACCACGTCGCCGCAAATCAGGATGCGCATGCGTTCCTCGTCTTTCGTCGGCTTATACCGGCGGCCCTAAGAAACGACTCATCCGCAACCAAAGCCGTCATGCCCGCAGAAGCGGGCATCCATCTGCAAACATTCATACTCGCTAGCCCCTTATTCGTCACGCGACGGGGAGAGCCCCATGAAGCGTAGCGAGGGCTTGTCTGATGCGGTTCGTCTGCTCTGATTCAAGCCTGAGTGTATTCGCTGGGTGAGAAAGCAATAACTTCTCGATGATCGCGATCGCGTTCAGGACTATGCGCGGGAGACCAGCACTTTGGATTGACCACCCTTTGGGAGTGAAATGCGCAAAATCTCGCCTCAGATCGTTGAGGCGTTTGACATCATTGTCCTGCTCTTTGGTAGTTTTTAAGGGTGCTCCGCCAAACTGCCCCATGTAATCCGGTTTCTTTGCTCGATCATACAGTTCGATTGGAACGGCCAACCTTTCATCTGGAGGCAGTAGCTGTGGGTTATTTCGTGATTTTTCGAACCAATCCCGCATCGCTCTCATCGATTTTTTGTTCAGAGCACCTGTACCGTCCGTGCCGCTCAGGGTGCATACCAGAGCGCCTTGAAGGGCGTTGTGGACGGCGATAATGACCCACTTCCAATTCAGAGGGCATTTATCCAAGGTTTTTGCGGTCTGCGCCGCGTGCTCAAGCGCATTGATGACGTCTTCGCGCTCATCCGATCTGAGATATTCGGGCAAGCTCATCATCTCTACCCGTCGTCGCGAAACGTAGCACGGTCAAACTGGACCCCCGCTTTCGCGGGGGTGACGAGAAAATCGGGTCACTTCGCGCTCGGTCGCGATCCAATCGAGCGGCTGATCGTGGGCGCCGGCGGGCACTTCGGCAAGCTCCTGGGCGGCATAGGCGACGCCGACGGCCGCGACGGGCCCAAGCGCGCGCAAAGCCGCCAGGGTGCGGTCGTAGAACCCCGCACCCCAGCCGATGCGGTTGCCCAGCCGGTCGAAGGCGAGCAGCGGCGCGAAAACGATCCCGGGCGTCACCTCGGGCTCGCGTTCATCGGGCTCGCTCAAACCGAAGGTGCCGGATCGCAGGACCATTCCCGGCCGCCAGCGCCGGAAGACGAGGGGCTTGCCCTTCCCCATCACGACCGGAAGCGCGACGGCGCAGCCCCGCTGGGCGAGACCGTGCATCAGGGGGCGCACGTCCATTTCCTCGCGCATCGGCCAATAAGCCGAGATCGCGACCCCGGGTCCGATCCCGAGCGCGGCCGCCTGCTCGATCACCCGCTCGGCCAGCCGTTCGCCCGCATTCGGATCGGCAGCGAAGGCCGCGTTCCGGCGCTCCGCCGCCTCCGTGCGGGCCGCTTTCTTGTCTTCGCCGAGGCTCATTCAGGCCGAAGCCCGCTCCAGCCGCTCGGCCAAGCCCTCGATTCGCTCGGCGATGCGCTCGATGCGCCGCGCGACCGCGTCCTCGGCCGCGGCCGCCGCCATCGCCGGGCTTTCGCCCGCCTCGGCGCGGGCGGTTTGCACCTCGGCCCGGGCATCCATGAGCTCGTCGGCGACCAAGAGGCTCGCCATCACCAGAAGGCGGGCGTCGTCGGAGCGCCCGACCGCGGCGGCGAGCTGCTCGATCCGCTTGTCGATGAACAGGGCGAGCTTGGCCAGGTGCGCTTCCTGCCCGTCGTCGCAGACGATCGGGTACGTGCGTCCGTCGATCCGGACTGAAATCTGGGCCATGGACGCGTCCCTTTTCAGTGCGCGAGAACCCGGCGCAGGCGTTCGATCGCCGCGTCCAACCGCCCCGATACCTCGGCGCGGGTCTGCCGCAGCGCCGCGTTTTCCTCTTGCAGCCGCGTCACCGACCCTAAGTCCTCGGCTTGGGTCCCGAGCGCCGCGTCCAGCCGGTCGAGCGCCGCCTCGATCCGAGCCTCGGCGGCTCCGAGACGGCCCGACTTCCGGGCCGACGCCGGTCCTTGCGGTTGCGATTGAGCCTCTTTCAACCGGACCTCCCCCGCCGTCCCCAAAAATCCCCCATGCGTCACGCCGGTAGGCGTGCATTCGCACGACGCAGCATAGGTAGCGGCGGCGCGCATCGTCAACCGCCGTAAAATTCCGTTGACGGACCGCGCCGTTGGCCCGAAGGTGCGCCGGTTTCGGAGGCTTGGCCGGATTTTTTCCTGGAGGATTACGATGGCGGTACGCGTGGCGATCAACGGTTTCGGGCGCATCGGCCGGCTGGTGCTGCGGGCGATCCTGGAATCGGAGCGCAAGGACATCGAAGTGCTCGGCATCAACGATCTCGGCTCGGCCGAGGCCAACGCCCATCTCCTCCGCTACGACTCGATCCACGGCCCCATGCCCGCCCAGGTCAAGGTCAAGGGCGACGTCATGACCATCGGCAAATCCGCGATCAAGGTGACCGCCGAGCGGGACCCGGCGAAGCTGCCGTGGAAGAAGCTCGGCGTCGACATCGCCTTGGAATGCACCGGGCTGTTCACCGACCGCAAGGCGGCCGCCGCACACCTGGCCGCGGGCGCCAAGAAAGTCCTCATCTCGGCCCCGGCGAGCGACGTCGACCTGACCGTCGTCTACGGCGTCAATCACGACAAGCTCACCGGCGCGCACACGGTCGTTTCCAACGCGTCTTGCACCACCAACTGCCTGGCGCCGGTCGCCTACGTGCTCAACGAAGCCTTCGGCATCGAAAAAGGGTACATGACCACCATCCATTCCTTCACCGGCGACCAGCGCACCGTGGACACGCTGCACAAGGATTTGCGCCGGGCGCGGGCGGCGTCGCTCTCGATCATCCCGACCTCGACCGGCGCGGCCAAGGCGGTCGGCTTGGTGCTGCCTGAGCTGAAGGGCAAGCTCGACGGCACCGCGATCCGCGTGCCGACGCCGAACGTCTCGGTGGTGGACTTCAAGTTCCTCGCCCGGAAGAAAACCACCGTCGAGGCGGTCAACGCGGCGATGGTCAAGGCCGCCAAGGGCAACAGGCTCAAGGGCGTGCTCGGCCTCAACGACGCGCCGCTGGTTTCGGTCGATTTCAACCACTGCCCCATGAGCGCGATGTTCGACCTGACCCAAACCCAGGTGGTCGACGGCAATTTCGTCCGCGTGCTCGCGTGGTACGACAACGAGTGGGGCTTCTCCAACCGCATGGCGGACACGGCGGTGGCGATGGCCAACGCCAAGTGACGGGGATATGAGTCCGCCCGCCTTCGTCGTCCACGATCTCGGGCAGGCGAAGGCCGCGTTGCAGGCCGCGCGCGAGCGCGGCCTTCGCGTTTTTCTGGTCAGCGCCCCAGGCGCGGCGGCGGCGCTCGGGCCGGCGGTGTGGCGGGAGATAGTGGCGGAAGCCGCGCGGGGCGAACCCGGCGCGCTTCATAGCGCGATCCTCGATTGCGGCCGCGATC
>MIAC01000004.1:17581-20108 GCA_001830475.1 Rhodospirillales bacterium RIFCSPLOWO2_12_FULL_67_15 | reverse complement strand
GGCGAGAGGAGCAATCCGAAGAACGGGTACAGAAGTCCCATCGCCACCGGGATGCCGAGCGTGTTGTAGCCGAAGGCGCCGACCAGATTCTGGCGCACGTTGCGCATGGTCGCGCGGCTGATCGCGATCGCGGTGACGACGCCCAAGAGACTACCCTTGATCAGCGTCACGTCGCTCGCCTCGATGGCGACGTCGGTGCCGGTGCCGATGGCGAAGCCGACGTCGGCCTGGGCCAGCGCCGGCGCGTCGTTGATGCCGTCGCCGACCATGCCCACCGTCTTGCCCTCGAGTTGCAGCTTCTGCACCTCGTGGGCCTTTTCGTCCGGCAGCACCTCGGCGAGAACGCGCTCGACGCCGACCTCGCGCGCGATCGCCTTGGCGGTGCGCTCGTTGTCGCCGGTCAGCATCACGACTTCGATCCCGAGCCGCTTGAGCACGGCGATCGCCTCCTTCGAGTCGGGCTTGACGGTGTCGGCGACGGCGACCAGGCCGGCGGCCGTGCCGTCGATCGCGACATACATCGGCGTCTTGCCCCCGTTCGCGAGGCGCTCCCATTCCGCTTGCAGCGTATCGATGGCAATGCCCCGGTCGCGCATGAGCTTGGCGTTGCCGAGCAAGACCTTGCGGCCGTCGATGCGGCCGCCGACGCCATGGCCGGGGATGGCGGCGAAGCCTTCGGCGCCCGCAAGCACCAGCTTTTTCTCCTCGGCGCCTTTCACGATCGCTTCGCCAAGGGGATGTTCGGAGCCGCGTTCCAGCGAGGCGGCGAGCCTGAGCACGGCGGTTTCGGTGAAGCCATTCGCCACGACCACGTCGGTCAGCGCCGGCTCGCCCTTGGTGATCGTCCCCGTCTTGTCGAGGATGATCGCTTCGAGTTTCTCGGAGCTCTGGAGAGCGTCGCCGGAGCGGATCAGAATTCCGTTCTCGGCGCCTTTGCCGATGCCGACCGTCAGCGAGGTCGGCGTCGCCAACCCCAGCGCGCACGGGCAGGCGATGATGAGCGTCGTCACGAAAACGATGGTCGCGAAAACGATTCGCGGTTCCGGACCGAAATCGTACCAGGCGGCGAAGGAAAGCAGCGCGAGGATCATCACCATCGGGACGAAGTAGCCGGAGACCGTATCGACCAGACGCTGGATCGGCGCCTTAGACCCCTGCGCGTCCTTGACCATGCGGATGATGGTGGCGAGCGCCGTGTCCTTACCCACCTTGGTTGTCCGAAACTTGAAGCTGCCGGTCTTGTTGAGGGTGCTGCCGATCACCTCGTCGCCAGCATGTTTCTCGACCGGCATCGACTCGCCGGTGATCATCGACTCGTCGACCGCGCTCGACCCTTCGACGATCTCGCCGTCGACGGGAATCTTCTCGCCGGGCCGGGCGACGACAATATCCCCGACGACAACCTCCTCCACCGGCAGATCGACTTCCTTGCCCTCGCGGACGACCCGGGCGGTCTTGGCCTGGAGCCCGATCAGCTTCTTGATCGCTTCGGAAGTCCGGCCCTTGGCCTTGATCTCCAGCGCGAGACCGAGGACGACGAGCGCCACGACAATGTCGGTCACGTCCCAGAACACCTCGGCCAGCGCCGGATCGGGAAAGAGGCCCGGATAAACGACCGCGACCACGGAATAGAGGAATGCCGCCGTGATGCCGATCGCGATCAGCGTGTGCATGTTGGCGGCGCGGTGCTTCAAACCGTCCCACATGCCGGCGAAGAACTGGGAGCCCGACCAAAGAAGCACCGGAAGGGACAACACGCCGAGCAATGCCCAAACGATTCGCCGTGTATCGCTGCCCATCGGCATCCAGTCGCGCAAGCCCGGAATGAGATCGGGGTAGCTCAGCGCCATGACCGGGAGCGAGACGGCGGCGGCGAACCAGAATTTTTTCATCAGCGTGCGGTATTCCGCCTCGCGCGCGGCATCCTCGGGAGCGAGCGGCTCGCCCTCGGGCGTCGTCGCCGGTTTCGGCTCGGCGACCCGGTGTCCCGCCTGTTCGATCGCGCGGCGGATGCCGTCGAAATCGACCTTCTCCGGTTGGTACTCGATGTCGACGGCGGAGGCGGCGAGGCTCGCGCGGGCGTTGAGGACACCCGAAGTCGTCTTGAGCGCGCTCTCGATGCCCGTCACGCACGAAGCGCAATGCATGTTCTGGATCGGCACCCGCAGCGTCGCCGTCCCGGCCGCGTAGCCCGCGGAGCGGATGGCGGCGAGAAGGTCGGCGGCGCGGGCACGCGAGGAGTCGTAATCCACGTGCGCGGTCTTGTCCGCGAGGTTGACATGGGCGGAGATAACACCGTCGATAGCCTTAAGCGCCTTCTCGATCGCAGGCGGACAGTGCGGGCACGTCATGCCGCCGATGGAGATTTGCAGGTGCCGGCGGTCTCCACTCGGCTGGGCCGGTGCCGCCCGGCCCGCGGTTTCCCCGGATACGTTCATGTGCTCGTGCATCGCCGCTCACCCGCGCCTGGTGGCGAAGAAGTTGTAGATCGGCCCGAACACGAGGGCGACGTACCAGCCGAAGGCGA
>MIAC01000004.1:14984-17571 GCA_001830475.1 Rhodospirillales bacterium RIFCSPLOWO2_12_FULL_67_15 | reverse complement strand
CAAGCCGAGGAAGAAGCTCGGCCAGTCGAGAAGCTTGAACCCCGGCAGAAACAACGACAGCACCGCGTGATTGATGAACGAGCCCGGGATAAAGAGATAACCCAGGATGCAAATCACGTAGGTGACGGCGAGGAAGCAACTGACGCTCCATCCGAACGCCACGACCGGAATCAGCGGCGCCGGTTGGACCGCGAGCGGAACGCCAGATGCGGCCGGGTTCGACTTAGTGACGGTGCTCATGGGAATGCTCCGCATGTTGAGAGGATTCCGCGGTTTTCTTCAGATACGCGGTGGGATTTGCCTCGAACTTCTCGCGGCAGACTTGCGAGCAGAAATAGTAGACGGTGCCGTCGTGGACGGCGGACTTGGCGGCGGCCGTCTCGATCGTCATGCCGCACACGGGATCGACGTCTTTTTCGGGCGGCTCCCACCGTAATCCGCCGCTTCCCGTCGTCGAAGTCCCGGAGCCGGATCGTCCGCCGCCGTGGCGATGACCCATGATGTGCGAGCCGCACCCGAAGCGCATCATGAGGAAGATCACCGCCGCCCAGAAAAGGAAATAGATCAGCGTTTCCATCGCTAAGGTATCCTTGTTCGGACCGGTGAGCGCGAGCGGGGCCGGGAACAGCCGGCCGCCTCTAAGCGATCGGCCGACCCCGCCGCCGTCCCGCATCACATCATGCCCATGGCCATGAGGCCGCCGTGCCAGGGGACGATCTCCTCGGCGACCTTCTTCTGTTCGTCGGTGAGCACCCCGAGCAGGCCCGCGAAGGCGGTGCGGACGGCGCGGATGCCGTCGAGCCGCGCGGTTAGCACCTGTTCCTGATTCTCGAGGCGTTGGCTCAACATGGGTTGCGCCCCGCCCATTTGACGCATCTTCGCCGCGCCCTCGTTCAGCTTGGTCGCGTTGGCACGCAACGCGCCGGCAAAAGCGTTCCACACCGGGAGCTGGGTTTCCGTGATCTTGAGTTCGGCCCTGACGAAGGCGATGCGGCCTTCCATGCGCTCCACCATGGCGGGGGCGCCGGTCGCGGATGGCCCGCCCATGGCACCCATGCCCATGCCACCGGGCCCCATTCCCGCGCCTCCGTGACCCATCATTCCCATCATGGGCATCATCCCGCCTTGGCCCATCATGCCCGGGCCCATCATGCCCATCATGGGCATCATACCGCCTGGGCCCATCATGCCTTGGCCCATCCCGCCCGGCGCCGCGCCTTGCCGCGCCGCCACCCCGAGCTTGTCCAAGGTCGCCTTATCGGGCTCGCCGGTCACCGGCAGGTGATGCTGCGACTGGTATTGCTTGATGGCGGCGCGTGTTTCCTCGCCGAGAACGCCGTCGGTCTTGACCGCGATGCCCTGCTTGTTGAGGGCTTCCTGCAAGGCGCGGATGGTCGCCCCCGATGGCCCGGCGGGCATCGCCGCCGGCGGTGCGGCGGTCTGCGCGAAGGCGGGGAAGCCGACGTTCCCGCCCGCGACCGTCACGATCGCGGCCAAGAACGCCGCGGCGAGCAGCGGTTTTTTGGGATGAGCATTCATTATCTGTCTCCATTTCTGAAGTTGTTGGGATTGTCACGAAAATCGACGTTTGTGTGGTATCGCCGCCTCTCTTTCAGCCCTGACGGGGCGCGATCCGAGCCGTCATGGATAGTTCCTTTCCGTTCCGCAGGATACGCAGGTCAACCTTCTGGCCGATCCGCATGATCCCGATCCGGTTGCGCAGTTGGGTCGCGTTGCTCAGGGCACGGCCGTTGACCGAAAGGACGACGTCGCCTTTCTTGAGCCCCGCTCTTTCCGCCGCCGAACCCTTGGCGACCTCGACGACGACCGCGCCGGTCCGACTCTCGCCGGCCACGGCCTTTGCCTTTTCGGGGTCCAAATCCTGAATCACCACGCCCAACTGGCCGCGTTGGACCGATCCGTACTGGTGGATTTGCTCCATGACTTCGTGCGCCATGTTGATCGGGATGGCGAAGCCGATGCCGACGTTGCCGCCGGTCGGACCGACGATCGCC
Source organism: Rhodospirillales bacterium RIFCSPLOWO2_12_FULL_67_15 (assembly GCA_001830475.1). Taxonomy (GTDB): domain Bacteria; phylum Pseudomonadota; class Alphaproteobacteria; order Rhodospirillales; family 2-12-FULL-67-15; genus 2-12-FULL-67-15. The sequence goes on along the minus strand of MIAC01000004.1, from coordinate 15,556 downwards.
GTGTTGATGCCGACCAGCCTGCCGCGGAGATCGACCAAGGCGCCCCCCGAGTTTCCGGGGTTGATGGCGGCGTCGGTCTGGATGAACTCCTCGTAGCCCTCGATGCCGAGGCCGCTCCGCTCAAGCGCGCTGACGATGCCCGAGGTCACGGTCTGGCCGAGGCCGAAGGGGTTGCCGATGGCGATCACATAATCCCCGACCTGCAATTTCTCGGAGTCGCCTTTGGGCACGGCGACCAAGTCCTTGGTCGGTATCTGAAGGAGCGCGATATCGGTTTCGGGGTCGCTGCCGCGAAGCCGGGCCGGGAGCCGTCGTCCGTCCTGGAGCCCGACCACGATCTTGTCCGCGCGCGCGATGACGTGATGGTTCGTCAACACGAAGCCGTTCTCGGCGTCGACGATGACGCCCGATCCGGTGCTCTGAAACTCGCGTTCGGGCGGTTGGTCGGGAACGCCGAAATACCGGCGGAAGAACGGATCCTGGTACAACGGGTTTTGCTCCACCGGGATGCGTCCCTGGACGGCGATGTTCACCACCCCCGGCATCACCTTCTTGAGCACCGGCGCGAGCGT
>MIAC01000004.1:14717-14964 GCA_001830475.1 Rhodospirillales bacterium RIFCSPLOWO2_12_FULL_67_15 | reverse complement strand
AAAAGAGCAGGAAAGCTTCGAGAGAAAACTTTCATCGCACACCTCGTCATCTACATCATGTCTTGGATCGCCCGGCGCCATCGCGGGATGAACGCCGGCACTTGGTTGGCGTATTGGACGTATGCGTTACCGAACGCGGCAATGGCTTCGCGCTCCTCTTGGCGGGCAAGTCGCGCGTACATCCAGACCAGGACCGGGAACATCGCCAACGTCAGCAGCGTCGGCCATTGCAGGAGGAAACCGAACA
>MIAC01000004.1:14435-14509 GCA_001830475.1 Rhodospirillales bacterium RIFCSPLOWO2_12_FULL_67_15 | reverse complement strand
GCAGCCAGCCGGACAGAAAGTAGATGGTCAGCGGAAATCCGTACATCTCGGTGAACAGCGCGACGAGGAAGGCG
>MIAC01000004.1:0-14304 GCA_001830475.1 Rhodospirillales bacterium RIFCSPLOWO2_12_FULL_67_15 | reverse complement strand
GCGGACAAAGCAGCAAGAGCAAGTAGGGAAGATACGGGACCGCGAGCTTTACGTGGGCCTCGTGCTCCGACCACAGGAAGTAGCCGGCGACGGCCAAGAAACCGGCGAGCACGAGGCCCTGCCTCGAGAACAGCCATTGCTTAAGCCCGCCTTCGGGATTGGTCATGGAGTTCGACTCCTTTCCTCGTGATGGCTCGCGACGGTTGAACCGGGCCGGACGCGGCCATTAGCGAACGCGGTGTTCATAAACGAAGTCCGTGCGCACCGGCTCGGCCTGTCCCGGTCGCCGGATCTCGACCTGGACCCGGTAGGTGTCGTTGGGGGGCAGGATGAAGTAATTGCCGTAGGTCACCGTCTCGGCGATGGTCATCGGCAGCAGGTCCTTTTCGGGACCGCTCAGGCCGCGGCCCGAGACGCGGGCGCGGACCTTGAGGTCCTGCCGTCTTTCGCCGCTCGCGGCATCGAACACGGCGACCGTCACGTGATAGACGTGCTCGCCGGGCGGCGCTCCGCTGTGCGCGGGCATTCCGGTGCCCGACTTCAGTTGACGCTGCACCATCGCCGCCGGTATTACGCCGAGAAAGATGCTGAGGCCCCCGACCGTCCGGGGTCCTTCCGGTTGCGCCGCCGACGTCCCGGCGAAAGCCCAGGAAAGCGCCGCCACGCCCATGGCGAACAAGATGATCCGCGCGAATGGGTGGTGGGCAAGTTGTGTGTGTCCATTTCGGAATTGCGTGCTCATCGGAAAAACTCCCCTCGTTTGCGGCCGGTCAGGCCACGATCGGCCGCCCGCGAAACATGCCCGCGGGGTAGTTAGAGGCGCGCGACGACGCGCGCCGTCAGGTGCGGAGAGAGATTTTCGGAGGATGTAAGGGAGGAAGAACGACTTTTCCGGCGATAGACCGGTCGTGGTCGAGCGGCGCGGGCGCTCCAGCCCACACAATCAGGTCGGAAGCCGGACCGGCCACGAACCAGAATCCGTGACAGGCGGACGTCACGCATTTGTCGGCCGGGCAGCGAGGTTCGCCCGACCCGCACGGCTGCCCCGGGAGATCGGCGGTAAGCGAAAGAACCGGCCCGGCATCCGCATGGGCGACCTGAACCGCCGCCACCTGCGTCGCCGCCGAGAGAATCATCACGAGGCCGAGGAACGCCCTGAGCCAGCGCCCAAGCGTCGGCGGCGACGTGAGACTATCGTTGCCGGATGAAATCGTCATCGCTCTCCCCCGGTTCCGGAGCGGATACTTGCCGCCGGACACAGGACATCGGAGAATTCGCCGATAACGCGATTAATGTTAATTTTACGCCTGATTTCGTCCTTGATCCATATCAATTCGGATATAGGTCTTGGCTAATATGTCTAAGAGATCAACCGCACGAACCTGCCCATGACCGCACCTTGGCTCACAGTTTTCAGGCGTTACATCCCGTTCGTCCTCGCCGCGAACCTCGCGTGGGAGGCGGCGCAGTTGCCGCTCTATACGCTCGGGCGCGACGGCACGCTCAGCGAACAGGCCTTCGCCGTTCTCCACTGCACCGGCGGCGACGTGCTGATCGCGACCGCCTGCCTGCTGCTCGCGCTTATCACCGCCGCCGACGACCGCTGGCCGAGCCATCCGCCAATCTATCGGCGCGTCGCGGGGATCACGCTCGGACTCGGCGTTCTCTACACTATCTTCAGCGAGTGGCTGAACATCGTCATCCGCCAGAGCTGGGCCTATTCCGACCTGATGCCGGTGGTCCCGGTCATCGACACCGGCCTTTCGCCGCTGTTGCAGTGGATCGTAGTTCCGCTCGCCGGATTCTGGTTCGCCCGCCGGACCTTGCCGGCGGCCGCGCCAATTTGATCAGGTCCGTGCGCCGCCGGCGTAGAGCCCGAGCGCGGCGACGATGAAATCGTGGGTCGGGGTCGCAACGCCCGCTTCGCGGCCGAGCCCGGCGACCGCTCCCGAAAGCCACGGCAATTCGAGCCTCTTGCCGTTGCGCAAATCGAAGAGCATGGACGAGCCCATGTCCGGAGGCAGGCTATCGAGGAAGGCCATGGTTCGCTCAGCCGCGTCGGGCGCGAGCCGGACCTTGCGGGCGCGGGCCAGCGCCACCGTTTCCGCGACCGCCTTCTCGAACAGGCCGCGCGCGCCCGGGTCTTCCCGGATCGGGCCGACGGTCGTGCGCGTCAGCGCCGTGACCCCGCTCAAAGGCGCGAGAAAGGCGAACTTGGTCCAGATCGCGGCGGCGATGTCGGGGCTTTCCTCGACCTCCACGCCGGCGCGGCGAAGGGCGGACACCAACGCCGTCAGGCGCGCGCTGGTGCCGCCGCCGAACTCGCCGAGAACGATTCTCGCCATCGTCCCGGTGTGGGCGATGGCGCCGGGCGCCGCGATCGTCGCCAAGATGTAGGCGATGCCGCCGAAGACGCGCTCGGTGCCTACGGCCGCCGCCAGCGTATCGGCGGCGGTGACGCCGTTCTGGAGCGATACGACCGACGTGTTCGTACCGACCAGCGCCCGGCAGGCCTCCGCCGCCGTCGCGGTGTCGTAGAGCTTCACCGCGACGACGGCGACGTCCACGGGACCGATCGCGCGCGCATCCTCGGTCGCCTCGACCGGATGGATGTGCATGTCGCCGAGCGCGCTCGTCAGCTTGAGGCCGTCGCGGCGCATCGCCGCGAGGTGCGCGCCGCGCGCGAGAAAGGCCACGCTTTCCCCGGCGGCCTTGAGCCTGGCCCCGAAGTACCCCCCGACTCCGCCCGTACCGACAATGGCGATTCGCATCCGCAGGCCCTGTTCCAAGTCCACGTTCCGCCCGCGAGAATAAACGCCCGCGCGCCCACCGCAAAGAGCCGTTCCCCTCCCGAAGCTCCCCCTTTATTCTCGCTCGACGCTTACGACGACTGGAACACGTCATGCGCGGCGATGTCGTTCGCCTCTCCTTCTTTTACGCCGCTTTCTTCGTGTTTGTCGGGATCCACATGCCGTTCTGGCCGGTGTGGCTCGCCGCCAAGGGGATCGACGCGGCCGGAATCGCCCTCATTCTCGCCACCGGCATCGGCATCAAGGTCGTCGTCAATCCCCTGGTCGCCCATTTCGCCGACCGGAGCGGAGCGCGCCGCTCGATCATGCTCGCGCTCGTCGCCGGCGCGACCGTTTGCTTCGCCGCCTTCTTTTTCGTCGACGGCTTCGTCCCGATCCTGCTCGTCAATCTGTTTTTCTTCGCGCTTTGGACGCCGGTGATGCCGCTCGGCGAAAGCCTGACGCTGCTCGCGGCGCGCACGCGCGGGTTCGACTACGGCCGCGTCCGGTTGTGGGGATCGCTTTCTTTCGTCGCCACCGCGGCGGGCGCCGGCGTGCTGCTCGCCGGCCGGCCGGGTGAAACGGTTCTCTATCTCCTGCTGCTGGCGTTGGCGCTGATGCTCCCCGCCGTCGCGTGGCTGCCGGATGTCCGCGCCCCGGCGGCGGCGGGGCGTCTGGCCGCGCTGGAGCTGCTCGGCGACCGCCCGTTCCTGACGATGCTGCTCGCCTGCATGCTGGTCCAAGCGAGTCACGCCGCCTATTACGCTTTCGCCACGTTGCACTGGCAGGCGGCCGGCCATTCCGTGACGGCGATCGGGGCGCTGTGGGCGGAAGGGGTTGTCGCCGAGATCGTCCTGTTCGCCGCCGGACCGGCCTTGCTGCGCCGCTGCTCGCCGGCGGCGCTGATCGTGCTTGCCGGCGTGGCCGGAATCGCGCGCTGGGCGGCGACGGCGGCGAGCACGGCGCTGCCGGTTCTCATCCTCGCCCAAGCGCTTCACGCCTTCACGTTCGGCGCCGCCCACCTCGGCGCCATTCATTTCATCGCCCGCCACGTGTCTCCGGCGGTGTCGGCCTCGGCCCAGAGTTTCTATTCGGCGATGGTGATGGGACTGGGAATCGGCATCGCCGTGTTCGCCGTCGGTCCGCTTTATGCCGCCTCTCCGGCGGGCGCGTTTTTCGCCATGATCGTTCTGTCGGCGGCCGCCCTTGTTCCGGCGCTGGCCTTGACGCGGTCGCGGGATTGATCGCCCCTGGAGGCACCGGCATACTGCGGCCATGAGCGCCTACACCGCGCCCGTCACCGACATGCTGTTCGCCATGACCGAGGTGGCGGGGCTCGGTGCGGTGCGGGCGCTGCCGGGATGCGGGGAGACGAGCGACGCCCTCGTCGCGCAGATTCTCGACGAGGCGGGGCGCTTCGGCGCCGACGTGCTGGCGCCGCTCAACCGGGTCGGGGACGTGCAGGGCTCGCGCCTCGAAAACGGAATCGTCCGCACACCCGAAGGCTTCGTCGACGCCTATGCCCGCTTTGTCGCCGGCGGCTGGAACGCGATCCCTTCCGCTCCGGAGTTCGGCGGCCAGGATTTGCCGTGGCTGGTCGCGACCGCGGTCTCCGAGATTTGGAACTCGGCGAACATGGCGTTCGCGCTCTGCCCGTTGCTGACCCAAAGCGCGGTCGAGGTTTTGACCGCGCACGGCTCGCCCGAGCTCAAGTCGCTGTTCCTGCCCCGGCTCGTGTCCGGCGAGTGGACCGGAACCATGGTCCTGACCGAGCCGCAAGCCGGATCGGATCTCTCGCGCGTTCGCACCCGCGCCACGCGGGACGGAAATGCCTGGCGCATCGCCGGACAGAAAATCTTCATCACCTGGGGCGATCACGACGTCGCCGAGAACATCGTGCATATGGTGCTCGCCCGCACGCCCGGAGCGCCCGAGGGCATCAAGGGCCTTTCGCTGTTCGCCGTGCCGAAATTCGTCCCCGGCCCCGGCGGCCGGCCGGGCGCGCGCAACGATCTCCGTGCGCTCTCGCTCGAACACAAGCTCGGCATTCACGCGAGTCCCACGGCGGTCATGGCCTTCGGCGAAAGCGGCGGCGCCGAGGGCTATCTCGTCGGCGAGGAAAATCATGGCATCGAGCATATGTTCATCATGATGAACAACGCCCGTTTGGCGATCGGCCTGCAGGGCGTGGCCAGCGCCGAGCGGGCCTACCAGCGCGCCCGGGCCTTTGCCCGCGAGCGCCTGCAAGGCCGCGCAGTCGGCGGCGCCGATTCCGCCGCCCAACCGATCGAGCGCCATCCGGACATCAAGCGGATGCTGTTATTTATGAAATCCCGGGCCGAGGTCGGCCGATTGCTCGCGCTCTTCGCCGCCGCCCATATCGACTCGGCGCGGCGCCATTCCGATTCCACGACGCGCGACCGCCATCACGCCCTCGTCGAGCTGTTGACCCCGGTGGTCAAAGGTTGGTGCACGGACGCCGGAATCGCCGCCGCCGACGTCGGCATCCAGGTGCACGGCGGCATGGGCTACATCGAGGAAACCGGCGCCGCCCAGCACCTGCGCGACGCGCGCATCGCCGCCATCTATGAAGGCACCAACGGCATCCAGGCGCTCGATCTCGTCGGGCGCAAGGTCGGGCGCGACGCGGCGCGCTCGGCGCTGGCCTTGATCGGCGAGCTCGCCGGGCTTCGCCCCGAACTTGCAGGGCGCGCCGGCCAGCCCGACTTCGGCCCGATCGCCGTCCATTTCGAAGCCGCGATCGCGGCGCTCGAGAGCGCAACCCGCTGGATCGCCGCGACGTGGAATCGCGATGCGGCCCTCGTCGCCGCCGGAGCGACGGCCTATCTCCGCCTGTTCGGAACTGTCGTCGGCGGCTGGCTCGTGATCCGCGCGGCGCTGGCCGCGCAGGCGCTGCTGGAAAAGGGCGGCGATGGGCGTTTCCCGCCAACTTTCCTCAGAAGCAAGATCGTGTGTGCAAAATACTTTGCGGAACAAGACCTTGTGTTGGCTCCGGCGCTGGCGCGAATCGTCAGCCAAGGCGGCGCGACCATCGCCGAAGCGGACTTAACCGCGTTCTGACCCCGACCAAAAAGCGAGTTCGGTTAACACGGCGTTTGCCAAAAAGCCCGTTGTTCCTTGCTTTTCCAGCACGATTCGCCCACCTTGGACGCTCCCCGAACAGGGCGCACACCATGAACGGCCTGACGCGTTACGTGCTGTATCAGCTTGTGATGGGGTTCGTCCTCATCGCGCTCGCGCTCGTCTGCGTCATGTGGCTTTCCCAGTCGCTGCGTTTCGTCGAGATGATCGTCAATCGAGGCTTGAGCGTGGGGGGGTTCCTTTATCTGACCGTCCTGCTGCTGCCCAACATGCTGTCCATCATCCTGCCGATCGCGCTCTTCATCGCCGTCACTTTCATATACGGCAAGTTGGTCGCCGACCGCGAACTGGTGATCATGCGCGCCGCCGGCCTGAGCCAGCAAGAATTGATGCGTCCCGCTTTGATCGCCTCGACCGCCGTCGCGCTGGCGCTGCTGATTCTCAATATCGACATTCTGCCCAGGTCCTACACCGCGTTCAAGGAATTGCAATGGACCATACGCCACACCTTTTCCCATGTGCTGTTGCGTGAGGGCACGTTCACCCTCATCCGTCCCGGCATTACCATTTACGTCCGCGAGCGCAGCGACGATGAGCAGCTTCATGGGGTCATGGTCCACGACGAGCGCCGCCCGGGGCGGCCCTCCACCCTCATGGCCACGCGCGGGGCGATGGTGAACACCGACGACGGCTCACGGATCATCCTCTTCGACGGCAACCGGCAAGAGATGGACCTTCAGACTCATCAACTTTCTGTCCTGTATTTCGACCGCTACACGTTCGACATCGAGCCGGCCCGGGGAACGACCGAAGAGCGTTTTCGCGAGCCGCGCGAGCGCACCCTGCCGGAATTGTTCGGATCGCGCCACGATCTGACCATCTCCCCGCGCGACCGGGGCCGCTTCGTCGTCGAGGGGCACAAACGCCTCGCCCAGCCGTTTTCGGCCTTCAGTTACGCCCTGATCGCGCTGGCCTGCTTGATTTCCGGCCCCTTCAGCCGGCGGGCTCAGACCAAGCGCATCGCGCTCGCCGCGGTGCTCATGGTCGCCGTCCAAGCCGCCGCCATGGGGATCGAGGGTTTGGCGGTCAAGCGGCTATATCTTGCCTCGCTCATCTACCTCAACGTTCTCGTGCCCATCGCCGTGGGCTACTGGGTCGTGGTTCACGCCCCCAGGCGGCGGCGCGTAGCCGTCCATGCGTCCTAAGTATTTTTCCATGCGTTTATCTCATACTCTTTCCCTCTACATCGCTCGCCAGTACGCCATGCATTTTGTGGCGGTTCTGGCGTTGTTCGTCTTTCTGATCTTCGTTTTCGATGTCGTCGAGCTCATGCGCCGCGCCGTCGGAAAACCCGGCATCGGGATGAGAACGATCTTCGAGATGGCCACGCTCAAGTTTCCCCATGCCATGCAACTGACGTTTCCCTTCGCCGTCCTGTTTGGCAGCATGGTGACCTTCTGGCGGCTGACGCGAAGTCATGAACTGGTCGTGACCCGCTCCGCCGGAGTATCCGCTTGGCAGTTTCTAATGCCGGTCCTCGCGGTCACCCTGCTGATCGGTCTGGTTCGAATCGCCGCCATCAATCCCTTTTCGGCGATCATGCTCGCACGCTACGAGCGTTTGGATGCGGTGTTCCTGAAGTCCGGTTCCAGCGCTCTGACCCTTGCCGGCGGGGGCGTGTGGTTGCGCCAAGGCGGGAGCGAGGGACAGGTTGTGCTTCGTTCCGCCAACATTTCCGTCGCCGGCCCTCGTGTCGAACTCAAGCCGGTCATTGCCTTCCTCTACCGCGGCACGGATCGATTCGCGGGACGGATCGACGCGGAAAGCGCCGTCCTCGGCGACGGATTTTGGGACATGCGCAACGTTTGGCTGCATCGCACGGAGGAGACGGCGGTCTTCGCCGCCACCCACCGGCTTCCCACCGAGCTGACGCTCGCGCGGATCCAAGACGGCTTCGCCGCGCCCGAAACCATGTCGTTCTGGGACTTGCCCCAGTTCATCGACTCGCTGCGCACGGCGGGTTTCTCGGCCTTGCGCCACCGTCTGCACCTGCACAGCCTTCTCGCCGCGCCGTTCCTGATGATGGCGATGGTGCTGCTGGCGGCGACTTTCACGCTCCGCCATGTCCGCCATGGCGGAACGCCGGGCATTATCGGCTTCGGCGTGATGACGGGTTTCCTGGTTTATTTCTTTTCCGACGTGTCCTTGGCGCTCGGTCTTTCGAGCGGCATTCCCGTGGCGCTGGCCGCCTGGACGCCGGCCGGCGTCGCCGGCCTGATCGGCGTCGCGCTTCTGCTCCATCTGGAGGACGGGTAACCGTGTGCCCGAACGCGACACGCTTCTCCGTGGCTATTTTATTAGTCGCGCTCGTCCTCGCCGCCGCCCCGGCGGCGGGCCAGCCGCGCCTGGACAACGCCCCGCCGGTGAACCTGACCGCCGACGAGGTCGTCCACAACCGCGACCTTGGGATTATCACCGCCAGCGGCAACGTCGAAATCGTCCAGGGTCCGCGAATGCTCTATGCCGATTCCATCACTTACAACGAACGCCAGGACCTGATCAGCGCCAGCGGCAATGTCCGCCTGCACGAATCCACCGGCGACGTCATTTTCGCCGACTATGTCGAGCTGACCGGCGACATGCGCGAGGGCACGCTGAAGAGCCTGCGCCTGCTGCTGGCCGACCGTTCCCGCCTGGCCGCCGCCGAAGCGCGGCGTTCGGACGGCACGCGCCTCGAACTCGATCGCGCGGTCTACAGTCCCTGCGAGCCGTGCAAGACCGATCCTTCGCGGCCGTTGCTGTGGCAGGTGAAGGCCGTGCGTGTGATCCACGACGCCGAGCGCCAAACGATCGAGTACAAGGACGCCTGGATTGAAATGTTCGGGATCCCGGTCGCCTACACGCCCTACTTCTCCCACCCCGACCCGACGGTGAAGCGCCGCACCGGATTCCTCACGCCCAGCATCGGCAGCTCCGATTATTTCGGCGCCATGCTCCAGACCCCGTTCTTCTGGGACATCGCGCCCAATCACGACCTGACCTTGACGCCGCTGTTCACGTCCAAACAGAACGTCGGTTTCGGCGCCGAGCACCGCTTCATCGGCCAGAAAGGCGAGATCAAGGGCAAGTTCAGCGGCGCGGTCGATTCCGAGAACGATCCTCGCGGTCACATCGATATGAAAAGCCGATTCAACCTGACCGACACGTGGCGCTGGGGCATGGACGTCCAGCGGTCCACCGACGACATCTACACCCGCCTCTACCGCTACACCACTCCGCCGACGCTGACCTCGCGGCTTTACACCGAAGGCTTCCGCGGCCGCAACTACATGGCCGCCAACGGCTACGCCTTCCAGGGACTGCGTGCGACCGACGATCCCGGCCAGGCACCGCTGATCCTGCCGTCCGTGGACTACGCCCATGTCGGCGAACCGCGCGCCGGCGGGGGCCGCACGCGATTGGATGCGAATCTGCTCGCCTTCACCCGCAACGAAGGGACCGACGTGAGGCGCCTGTCGGTCGCGCCCGGCTGGGATCTCCCCTACGTCGGCCCGGCCGGCGATGTCTACAAATTCTCGCTCACGCTGCGGGGCGACCTCTACCGCGTCGACGATCATGTCATTCCGGGCCGGAGCGGCGCCTTCACCGGAACCACCGGGCGCGTCCATCCCGAAGCCGCCTTCGAATGGCGTTACCCCTTCGTCCGCCGCCATGAAGGCGTGAGCGAGTTGTTCGAGCCGATCACCTCGCTCGTGGTCAGCCCCTACGGAGGCAATCTCGTCAAGATTCCCAACGAGGACAGCCGCGAAATCGAATTCGACGAAACCAACCTGTTCACCGGGCGGCGATTTGCCGGTCTCGACCGGGTCGAGACCGGCCCCCGACTCAATTACGGCCTGCGCTGGGGCGTGTTCGGCGACCAAGGCGGCAGCACTTCGGTCCTGTTCGGACAGTCGGTGCGCGCCCGCGACGACAGCACTTTCGCCAAGGGCACCGGGTTGGAAAATCATCTTTCCGATCTCGTCGGCCGAATCAATGTCAAGCCCCTGAAGCACATGAACCTCGATTACCGCACTCGGATCGATAAAGACAATTTCCGGCCCCTGCGCAGCGAAGTCGGCGCCGGCATCGGTCCCCGGGCGTTCGCCGTCGGGGTCAGCTACCTGTTCTTCGATACGGCGGCCGACAGCGAGATTCCGACCCTGGAGCAACTTTCGCTCAACGCAACTTCGCAAATCTCGCGCAACTGGCGCTTCAATGTCGCCTCGCTCCAGGATCTCCAGTCGAACGATCTCAGGGCGCTTTTGCTGAATGCGACGTACGAGGACGAGTGCTTCATTTTTGCCGCCACAGCGCGACGGTCGTTTTTCTACGACCGCGACCTAAAACCCGACGATTCGGTCGTTTTCCGTCTAACCTTCAAGACCCTCGGCGAATTCGGCACCTCGATCTTCTAGCCGGCCGCGGCGGAAGGGGTGGCGGAGCGCGCGGCGCGGGTTTATTATTTCCGCCCATGAATCCAGTATCCTTTTCCGCCGTTTTTCTGATCTCGGCCAGCCTTGCAGCGGCGCCCGGGACGCTCTGGGCGCAGCAAAGCGCGCCTTCTCCGGGAAAGGCGCGGAACACCGTCGAGGGCATCGCCGCCATCGTCAACGACGAACCCATTTCGCATCTCGACCTCGATCACCGTCTGCGCTTCACCCTTCTCACCGCCGGCCTCCCCGACACGGCCGAGACTCGCCGGCGCCTGATTCCCGACGTGGTGCAGGGCCTGATCGACGAGCGCCTCAAGGCCCAAGAGGGCAAGCGCCTCGGGATCAAAGCCGAGAAGGCGGAAGTCGAAAGCATCCTGCACCGCATGGAATCCCAGAGCGGGATGTCGCCGGGGGGAATGAAGACATACCTGGAGAAAGTCGGAATCGCGCTCGGCACTCTCACCGAACGGATCGAAACCGACATTCTCTGGCGCCAGATCGTCACCCGGCGCTATCGTCGCGGCATCCGCATCAGCGACGAAGAGGTGGACGAGCATCTCGCCCGCATCCGCGCCAATGCCGGCAAGCCGCAGAGTCTTGCCGCCGAGATCTTCATCGCCGTCGAAGATCCGGCCAAGGAACGCGAAGCGGCCGTGCTTGCCGCCCGCCTGGTCGAGCAGGTCCGCGGGGGCGTGCCGTTCCGCGCCATCGCCCAGAATTTCTCCCACAGCCCTTCGGCGGCCGTGGGCGGCGATCTCGGCTGGGTGTCCGCGGGGCAACTGGAGCCCGCGGCCGACCAGGCGCTCGCCGCCCTCCAGCCTGGCCAGATCACGCCGCCGGTGCGCGGCGAGAACGGGTATTATGTCCTGTTGCTGCGCGAGCGCCGCGCCGGGTCGGCCATGACCGATTCGGAGCCCGTGCTCACCCTGCACCAGGTTTTGGTGCCGCTCCCGCCCAACCCGACGCCGGTTCAGGTCCGGGTCCAGCTCGCCCAGGCGGAATCTCTTGTCAGCAACGCCAAGTCCTGCGCCGACATGGAACAGGCGGCCAAGGCGTCCGGCTCGCCCATGTCGGGAAGCCTTGGCACGGTCAAGTTGAGTTCGCTGCCGGCCGAATCGCGCGGTTTGGTGGAGAATCTTCCCGTCAACACGCCGAGCCAGGCGCTCCAGGCCAAGGATGCCTTCATCGTCATGATGGTCTGCAAGCGCGAGGTGCCCACCGCCGACGCCGAGCAACGTCAGCGCGTGCTCAACATGCTGATCGACGAGCGCTTGCAGCTCGGCGCGCGCCAATACCTGCGCGATCTTCGCCGCGCGGCCTTCGTGGATGTGCGCGTCTGACATGACGAATTCGCCCGCGCGCGATCCCTTGTCCGTGTCCGGGTCCGATCCGGCGGTTGCAGGCTCGGTCCCGCTCGCGCTCACCATGGGCGAACCCGCCGGTATCGGCGGCGAAATCGCGCTCAAAGCCTGGTTCGCGCGCGCGCGCGACCGTCTGCCGCCGTTCTTTGTGATCGACGATCCGGAGCGGCTCTCGGCGCTCGCCCGCCGCCTCGCGCTCGCGGTTCCGGTTAAGGCGATCGCCGGGCCCGAGGATGCGCGGGCCGTATTCCGCTCCGCGCTGCCCGTGCTGCCCGAACCGCTCCCCAAAGCCGTCGAGCCCGGCCGCCCCGATGCGGCGAACGGCGTGGCGGTGTGCCGCTCGATCGAGCGCGCGGTCGAGTTGGTCCAGGCCGGGCGCGCGGCCGCCCTGGTCACCAACCCGATCCACAAAGCTTCGCTCTACCAAGGGGGTTTTCTCTACGCCGGGCATACGGAATTCCTGGCCGCGCTCGCGCGCGTCACGACGCCGCCGGTGATGATGCTCGCCTGCGATACGCTCCGCGTCGTGCCGGTGACGATCCATGTCAGCCTGGTCGAATCGATTCGCGCCCTGACCACCGAAGCGATCGTCACCAAGGCCGCGATCACGGCCAAGGCGCTCGCGCGCGATTTCGGCATCCGCGCGCCGAGACTCGCGATCGCCGGCCTCAACCCCCACGCCGGCGAAGGCGCCCGCCTGGGCACCGAAGAAGAAACCATCATCCGTCCGGCGATCGAGCGGCTGCGCGCGCGCGGGATCGAGGCCTCGGGCCCCTGGCCGCCGGACACCATGTTCGCGCCCGCCGCCCGCGCGACCTACGACGCAGCCATCTGCATGTACCACGACCAAGCGCTGATCCCGATCAAGACCATCGCCTTCGACGAGGCGGTCAACCTGACGCTCGGATTGCCGTTCGTGCGCACCTCGCCCGACCACGGCACCGCCTTCGACATCGCCGGCACCGGCAAGGCGCGCCCGCAAAGCCTGATCGCCGCGATCCGCATGGCCGCGCGCATGGTGGCGATGCGCGCCCGGGTGGACATGAGCTCGGGCGCGGGCGCCGCCGCCTTCACCGGCGACGGCATATGAGCGGGGCGGACCCGAAAGCTATTCCGCCGCTCCGCGACGTCATCCGCCGCTTCGAGCTTTCCGCCCGCCGCTCGCTCGGCCAGCATTTTCTCCTCGATCCCAACCTGACCGCGCGGATCGCCCGCGCCGCGGGCCCGTTCGAGAACGCCCCCGTGATCGAGGTCGGCCCCGGCCCGGGCGGGCTGACCCGGGCGCTGCTCGAAGCGGGCGCCGACGTGACGGCGGTGGAGAAGGATTCCCGTTGCGTCGCGGCGTTGCGGGAGCTGGAAACCGCGTATCCGGAAAGGCTGCGCGTGATCGGGATGGACGCGCTCGAGGCGGATTTGCGAACGCTCGCCCCCGCCCCCCGGCGCATCGTCGCCAATCTGCCCTACAACGTGGCGACGCCGTTGCTGATCGGCTGGCTCAGGCAAATCCGCGAAGACAAAAACGCCTTCGCGCGCTTGACGCTGATGTTTCAAAAGGAAGTCGCCGAACGGCTGCTCGCCCCGCCCGGCACGAAGGCCTACGGCCGGCTTTCGGTGATGACGCAATGGCTCTGCGAGGGGTTTCGCGAGTTCGACGTCTCGCCCAAGGCGTTCGTCCCGCCGCCCAAGGTCACGTCGGCGGTCGTGACGCTGATTCCGCGCGCGGCGCCGCTCGGCGTCGCGGCGGTTGCGTGGCCGGCGATGGAGCGGGTCGTCGCCGCCGCCTTCGGCCAGCGGCGCAAGATGCTGCGCCAGGCGCTGAAACGGATCGGCCTCGATCCCGCGACGCGCGGGATCGAAGGTACCCGGCGGGCGGAGACGCTTTCGGTCGAGGAGTTCGTAAGGCTGGCGGGCTAACGCTCATTCACCGCGCCATCCGGCGTAAGTGCGTCTGCGTCTCTTGCGCGAGCTTGGCGGTCAATTCGCCGGCCGGCATTTCCCGCCCGAGCGCCGCGGCCTGTCCCGACCACAGTGGCGAAAAATCGCCCGAGCCCCGTTCTTCCGCTTTCGCCCGCAACGGCGCGAGCGCGCCCGCGGCGAGCGGAAACTCCGGCGCGATTTCCGCCATGGGGCCGATCTCGCGCATGACGCGGTTGGCGAACCCCCGCGCCGGGCGGCCGGTCATCAGATTGGTGAGCCGGGTCGCGTCGTCGCGCGCGGCTTGCAGCGCGGCCCGGAAGGGCGCGGAGATTTTCGCCTCCGGGCAGAACAGGTACGCGGTCCCGATCTGCGCGCCGGCCGCGCCGAGGGCGAGTGCGGCAACGATGCCGCGCGCGTCCGAAATACCGCCCGCCGCGATCACCGGGACTTTCACCGCATCCGCGATTTGCGGCACCAGCGCGAAGGTGCCGACCTGGCCGGCGATGTCCTCGCTCAAGAACATGCCGCGATGGCCGCCGGCCTCGATTCCTTGCGCGATGATCGCATCGGCGCCGCGTTTCTCCAGCCAGCGCGCTTCCGCGACCGTGGTGGCCGAACTCACGACCGCGCATCCCGCGCGCTTGACCCGCGCCACCAGCT
>MIAC01000003.1:569-2490 GCA_001830475.1 Rhodospirillales bacterium RIFCSPLOWO2_12_FULL_67_15 | reverse complement strand
CTTGCTCAGGGGGTCATGGCGCACGCGCCGGACCAGGTCGAGCGCGTTCACATCGGGCGACCAGTCGGAGACGATCAGGTCGGCGCCATGCTCGGCGAAGTATTCGAAGGCATCGTCCACGCCGGTGGACGGGGTCACTTTGCCGACTCCGAACTGACGCAGGATGTCGCACTCGACCCCGCGCATCTGTTGGTGGCGTTCCGTCACCAGGACGGAGATCGCGCTCAAATCCAATCCCGTCACGTGCTTCACCCCCAGCGAAAAAAGTAAAGGCTAGGCAGCATCCGCCGATGCGTCAATAACGCCCGAAATAGAGATAACCCGCCCCTAATTCCCTGGGAGATCGCTTTAATGGGATTACGCTTCCCATGTTGGTGATCGTGCCGCTTTTCGCGGTCTCGCCCGACAGCACAAATATCATTTTGCGCAAAAAAATTGAAACGACTTTTTAGGTCGCAGGTTCCTACCCTTAAGGGTAGGGACAGGTATTTTGTGAATAACAAAGGTTTCGATTACGGGCCTTGGTCAAACGCGTCTTACGAACAGAATCGGTTGGCGCCCTTGAGGGCGGGCCTCGGGCGTCTTTATAAGGGATAGCTTCGCACGATGAAGAAATATCCTTCTTTTCACAGCCTCCGTCGAGAACGCCAAGCATAACTGTTAAGGTCTGATTCGAAGGGGGCACGCTCATGCACGACATCATTCGCCAGCTCGAGGAAAAGCGCCGACTCGCCCGCTTAGGGGGTGGGGAGCGGCGAATCGAGAACCAGCACGCCAAGGGCAAGCTCACGGCGCGCGAAAGGATCAATGTGCTGCTCGATCCCGATTCCTTCGAGGAATGGGATATGTTCGTCGAACACCGCTGCACCGACTTTGGCATGGCCGAGCAAACGATCCCCGGTGACGGCGTGGTGACAGGCTACGGCACCATCAACGGCCGCCTCGTCTTCGTCTTCAGCCAGGACTTCACCGTTTTCGGCGGCTCGCTCTCCGGGGCGCACGCCGAGAAGATCTGCAAGATCATGGACCAGGCGATGAGGGTGGGTGCGCCGGTGATCGGCCTCAACGATTCGGGCGGCGCGCGCATCCAGGAGGGCATCGCCTCGCTCGCCGGCTACGCCGAGGTGTTCCAGCGCAACGTGCTCGCCTCGGGCGTGGTGCCGCAAGTATCCGTGATCATGGGTCCCTGCGCCGGCGGCGCGGTTTACTCTCCCGCCATGACCGATTTTATGTTCATGGTGCGCGACAGCTCCTACATGTTCGTCACCGGCCCCGACGTGGTGAAAACGGTCACGCACGAGGAAGTGACGCAAGAAGAGCTTGGCGGGGCGCAGACCCACACGACCCGTTCGGGCGTCGCCGACCGCGCTTTCGATAATGACATCGAGACGCTGCTGTCCTTGCGCCGGTTCCTCGATTTTCTCCCCTGCAACAACAAGGAAAAGCCGCCGGTACGACCCACGCCCGACGGCGCGGATCGCCTTGAACCCTCGCTCGACACGCTGGTTCCCGACAATCCCAACAAGCCCTACGACATGAAGGAGTTGATCCTGAAGGTCGTGGACGAAGGCGACTTCTTCGAGTTGCAGCCCAACTATGCCGGCAACATCGTCATCGGCTTCGGGCGCATGGAAGGCTCGACCGTCGGCATCGTCGCCAATCAGCCAATGGTGCTGGCCGGCTGCCTCGACATCGCGTCCTCGATCAAGGCGGCCCGCTTCGTGCGCTTTTGCGACTGCTTCAACATCCCGATCCTGACCTTCGTCGACGTGCCCGGGTTTCTGCCCGGCACGGCGCAGGAATTCGGCGGCATCATCAAGCACGGCGCCAAGCTGCTGTTCGCCTTCGCCGAGGCGACGGTGCCCAAAATCACCCTGATCACCCGCAAGGCCTACGGCGGAGCCTACGACGTGATGAGTAG
>MIAC01000003.1:0-555 GCA_001830475.1 Rhodospirillales bacterium RIFCSPLOWO2_12_FULL_67_15 | reverse complement strand
GCGACGTCAACTTCGCCTGGCCGAGCGCGGAGATCGCGGTCATGGGGCCCAAGGGCGCGGTCGAGATCATCTTCCGCCAGGACAGCGGCGACGAGGCCAAGATTGCGGCCCGGACCGAGGAATACCGCCGCCGCTTCGCCAATCCCTTCATCGCCGGGCACCGCGGCTTCATCGACGACGTGATCATGCCACACACCACCCGCGTACGGTTGTGCCGCAGCCTCAAAATGCTGCGCAACAAGGTGCTGGAAAATCCCTGGAAGAAGCACGACAACATTCCGCTGTGACTTGTCCATGTCCGAGGACCGTGCCAGGGAAACGATCGCGCGCCGCCGTCTGCTCGGTTTCGGCCGGCACTTGGCCGGCTATTTCGCCGCGATGGTCGCCTTAGTGGTTGTCAACATGACGACGACGCCGGAAAATCCCTGGTTTGTCTGGCCAATGGTCGGCTACGGCGGGGTGCTCGCCGTCCACGCCGCCCACGTCATGGGACTGTTCGACGTGTTTATCAGGCGGTCTAATCAGCAACCTCATCCCAAGGAAAAGTAAGTCCAA
>MIAC01000002.1:12698-22337 GCA_001830475.1 Rhodospirillales bacterium RIFCSPLOWO2_12_FULL_67_15 | reverse complement strand
GATCATCCTGGTCGTCGTCTTCACCGAAATCCTTCCCAAGACCTACGCTTTTCGCAACGCCGACAGCGCCGCCCGCACGCTCGCGCCGCTGGTGGTGCCGGTGGTCTACGTGCTCGCCCCCGTTACCCATGCGGTCAATGCGGTGATCCGCCGAGCGTTCGCCGTCTTCGGCGTGGATTTCAAGGCCGAGGACGGCTTTTCCGCCTCGGTCGAGGAACTGCGGGGGGCGATCGAGCTGCACGAAGGCGAAGACCTCAAGACCGTCCGGCACGAGCGCGCCATGCTCCACGGCGTGCTCGATCTTTCCGAGCTTCAGCTCGGCGAAGCGATGGTGCATCGGAGCCGCGTCGTCGCCTTCGATGCCGACGAACCGGCCGAGGCGATCTTCGAAAAGGTCTTGGCGAGTCCGCATTCCCGCTTTCCCCTCTGGCGCGAGAACCCCGACAACATCATCGGCGTGCTGCACACCAAGGACCTGTTCCGGGCGGTGCGCGCCGCCGGCGGAGAAGCCAAGGGCCTGGACGTCGCCCAGCTCGCGGCCAAGCCGTGGTTCGTGCCGGAAACGACGCCGCTGCACGACCAACTGCGCGCTTTCCGCGAGCGGCGCGAACAGTTCGCCGTGGTCGTGGACGAATACGGAAGCCTGATGGGCATCGTGACCCTCGCCGACATTCTCGCCGAGATCGTCGGCGACATGCCCGACGCCCGCGACACCGCCGGGCAGAGCGAGCCGCTGCCCGGCGTGCGCCCGCAAGCCGACGGCAGCTATCTGATCCAGGGCACCGTGACCATCCGCGACCTCAATCGCGAATTGGACTGGGGCCTGCCCGACGAAACGGCGACCACGCTTGCCGGCTTGGTGCTGCACGATTCCCGGCGCATTCCCGAGATCGGGCAGGCGTTCATTTTCCACGGCTTCCGTTTCGAAATCCTGCGTCGGCAACGCCATCAGATCACGCTCGTCCGCGTGACCCCGCCCGCCGGCAAGTTCCGCCCCACGGCGAAGGCCGCCAATAGATAGCCCGGCGAAGGCCTTGCGCTTGCGCGGTTTCCCGCCGCCTTTTCCGCATCGCCTTTTTCGCGTATTATAAAATTCAGTCGCATCAGGGAACCCTGAGATCGCGGGTGCATCGCGGGGCGAGGGGCGCGACGTGACGGTCATGGGAGGACGTCGTCATGCAACGCAAGATCATTCCCGACGTTGTGCCACGCCGGAACATCCGGGTGGTCAAAGAACAAACCTCGATTCTCGAATGCGCCAAGGTGATGACCGAAATCCACGTCGCCGCCATGATCGTGGTCGACGATGCCGGCAAGCTGATCGGCATCTTGACCGAACGCGACATGGTCCAGCGGGTTCTGGCCAAGGGGCTCGACCCGGTCAAGACGACCGTCGGCAAAATAATGACCCCCAATCCCGACACGCTTGCGCCGGACGACGCGGCCCTGGATGCGCTCGAGCTGATGACCTCGCGCAATTATCGCCACCTGCCGGTAATGGAGAACGGCCGCTGCGTCGCCATGGTCTCGATCCGCGATCTCTACGCCGCGGCCAAGGCGGGGCTCGAAGAGGACATCCGCGAAACCGAAGCCTTCGTCTTCGGCGACCGTTACGGCGCCTGAGCGGCGCTGGCCTTCCGGCGGATATCGTCGTCTGTCGCGTGCCGCCGGGCGCGGTCCCGCCGGTCGGCGGGCCAACACAGGACGCGCCAAAACCCAAAGACCCGGCGACATTCGCCGCGCCCGGTCTTTTGTTTGGGCGGCCGTCATGCGGAGACATGCCTACCGGCATGACGCCGCCGGGCGTGGGCGCGGCGTTTTAACTCGTCCATGGAGCTCTCAGATGCCGCTTTCCAAGCCGGTTCGCCGCCAGCACCTGCATACCCGCGAGATCGTCTGCCGCGGCTACAAACGCGACGACGGGCTATGGGACATCGAGGCGACGCTCGCCGACACCAAGACCTATGCCTTCGACAACATCGACCGCGGCGTCATCAGCGCGGGCGAACCGCTGCACGGCATGGCGATCCGCCTCACGGTGGACGAAAATCTGACCGTGACGGAGATCGAGGCGGCGAGCGACTTCACCCCCTTTGCCGTGTGCCCGGCCATCACCGGCGCCTATGCCTCGCTCAAGGGCCTCCGCATCGGCAGCGGCTGGCGCGAGGCGGTGCGCGAACGGGTCGGGCGCGTCAAAGGTTGCACCCACCTGACCGACCTCCTCGTCGGGCCGTTATTCACGGCGGCGATTCACACCGTCAATCCCGCGCGCGAGAAGTTGGGCCACGCCGGCGCGGACGGGAAAGCCCGGCCGCCGCTCCTCGAAAGCTGCCACGCCTTCGCCCCCACGAGCCCCGTGGTCAAGCGGCGCTGGCCGGCCTTTTACACCGGAAGCTGAAACCGTCGTGCGCTACTTATCTTCGGCCGGCGAAAAGGTCGAAAGCGAAAGGGCGTGGATTCGGGTCGCCATCAGATCCTTGAGCGCCGCGTAGACCATGCGCTGGCGTTCGATCCGGGATTTTCCCTCGAAGGAATCGGCGACGACGGTCAGGCGAAAGTGACTCTCGCCTTCGGGGCGCGCCCCGGCGTGGCCGGCGTGGCGCTGCGATTCGTCCTCGATCTCGAGGCGCAACGGCCGCAGGGCTTCCTTAAGGTTACGCTCGATGGCGTCGCGGACTTGCATCGGATTCACCAAGATTTGGGCGCGATTCCAGCCTTAAATGCGGCGGCCGGGCCTTGCCGTCAAGTTCCCGGCGACTCTTGCCTCCCTGCTGTCCGGAGTCCATATTTACTTGATGCAGGAGCAGAAGCAAACCAGGGCCAAGCCCCGCGCCAAGTCCCACGCGCTCGACTCGCTCGGCGCGCGCGGCGATCCGCGTTCTTGTTCCTGGCCGGGCTGCGCCGACGAAGGCAGGTTCCGGGCGCCCAAATCGCGCCAGGATCTTAACAGCTATCATTGGTTCTGTCTCGATCACGTCAAGGCCTACAACACCTCCTGGAACTATTACGCCGGCATGACGGAAGCGGAAGTGGAGGCCGACCTGCGCCACGACACGGTCTGGCAGCGGCCGTCCTGGCGCTGGGGCACGGGGGGTATTCCGAACGAAGACATGCTGCGCGCGGCGATCGCCATGCACGTTTTCGGCCCCGATGGCGTCGACGCGAGCCCTTCGCCGCCTTACCGCCGCCGCGCCGGCGCCGAAACCGAGGCGGACAAGGCGATGGCCGTCCTCGGCCTCAAGCCCCCGCTGACGCGGAGCGCGGTCAAGACCCGCTACAAGGAGCTCGCCAAACGCCATCACCCCGACGTTTCCCTGAGCTCCCAGGAATCGGCCGACAAGATCCGCGACATCAACCACGCCTACAAGATCCTCATGGACAGCCTCGCCGCCTGAATCCCATCATTTGCGTTCTTGCGCCCTTCGTAACCCGTAACCGGAAACAAAAAAATGACCACGTATGCCGCCGACACCACGCCCGTCCGCAACCGCCTGACCCCGGATATCAGGCTCTCCGTGCGCCAGGTGTTCGGTTTCGACACCGACCTGGAGGTCCCCGCCTTCTCGACGCGCGAGGAGCACGTGCCCGACTTCGACGAGGCTTACCGCTTCGATCGCGACACGACCATGGCGATCCTGGCGGGTTTCGCCTTTAACCGCCGCGTCATGATCCAGGGCTACCACGGCACCGGCAAGTCGACCCATATCGAGCAGGTGGCGGCGCGGCTCAACTGGCCGTGCGTGCGCGTCAACCTCGACAGCCACATCAGCCGCATCGACCTGATCGGCAAGGATGCCATCGTGCTGCGCGAGGGCCAGCAGGTGACCGAGTTTCGCGAGGGCATCCTGCCCTGGGCGCTCAACAATCCGACCGCGCTGGTGTTCGACGAATACGACGCCGGCCGCCCCGACGTGATGTTCGTGATCCAGCGCGTGCTCGAGGTCGAAGGCAAATTGACCCTGCTCGATCAAAACAAGGTCATTCGCCCGCACCCTTACTTCCGGCTGTTCTGCACCACCAACACCATCGGGCTCGGCGACACCACCGGCCTCTATCACGGCACCCAGCAGATCAACCAAGGCCAGATGGACCGCTGGAACATCGTCGCCACGCTCAACTACCTGCCGCACGACGCGGAAGTGGAGATCGTGCTCGCCAAGGCTCCGACTTACGGCAAGACCAAGGAAAGCCGCGACGAGATCGCGCGCATGGTCCAACTCGCGGATCTCACCCGCGCCGGGTTCATGGGGGGCGACATTTCGACCGTCATGTCGCCGCGCACGGTCATCACCTGGGCCGAGAACGCGATCATATTCCATGACCGGGCCTACGCCTTCCGGGTCACATTCCTCAACAAGTGCGACGAACTGGAACGCCCGGTGGTGGCCGAGTATTACCAGCGCTGCTTCGGCGAGGAACTGCCCGAATCCGCCGCCAAGCGCGTGACCGTTTTGTGATCCGTTCATGGCCATCGGCGAGGACCTAGGCGAACTGGCCAAGCGGGTGACGGCGGCCGCCTTCAAGGCGGTGGCCGATCGCGAGGACTTGACCGTGACCTACGTCCAGGGCGCGGCCGGGGTCGCCCAGGACAGCGCCCGGCTGCCGGCGCCGCAAGGCCGCATGGACGAACCCGCGCTGGAGCGGCTGCGCGGCGTCGCCGATGCCCTCGCGGTCCGGGTCCGTTACCACGACGAGAAGCTGCACCGCCGCCGCCAGCCCCACAACCGGGATGCCCGCGACGTCTTCGACGCCGTCGAACAGGTGCGCTGCGAGGTCGTGGGCGGGCGCGACTTTTCCGGCGTGCGCCGGAATCTGAACCGCTTCTTCGAGGAGCGCTGCCGCGCGCGCGGCTATGCCGGCGTGACCGAGCGGCACGAGGCGATGCTCGCGGACGCCGTCGCTTTGATCGCGCGCGAACGGATGAGCGGCCAGCCGCTGCCCGATGCGGCGCGCGCGATGGCCGAGGAATGGCGCGGCTGGCTCGAAACCCGCGCGGGCGCCGAGCTCGGCCGGCTCGCCCGCGCCGCCGGCGACCAGACCGCGTTCGCCGCCGCCGCCCTCGACCTTCTCCGGGCTCTCAAGCTGATCGCCGACCAGGACGCCGGCGCGGACGAGGACGAGAATCGGGAGAACGAGGACCAGGCCGAGACCAGCGACGGCGAAAGCGAGCCCGACTCGACGCGCGAGAGCCGTGAAGCCGAGGGCTCGATGTCGAGCGAGACGGGCGACAGCGAAAGCGAAATCGCCGCCGAATCCGCCGCGCGCGGGATGGAGGAAGACGCGCTTCCCGGCCAGGGCGACGAGGAGCCCGCGGGCCCCTCGTCGCGCGAGCCGCGCTGGCCCGCGAACGCGCTCGTCCCGTCCGCCTATAAGGCCTTCACCACCGCCCACGACGAAGAGGTGGAGGCGGCCATGCTTTGCGATCCGGGCGAGCTTTCCCGCCTTCGCCATCAACTCGACCAGCAGCTCTCGCACCTCCAGGGCGTCGTCGCCAAGCTCGCCAATCGCCTCCAGCGCCGCCTGATGGCGAAGCAGACCCGGAGCTGGGAGTTCGACCTCGAGGAAGGGCTGCTCGACGCCGGCCGCCTGTCGCGGGTGGTGGCGGACCCGGTTCATCCGTTGAGCTTCAAACGCGAGCGCGACACCGAATTCCGCGACACGGTGGTTGCGCTCCTGATCGACAATTCGGGCTCGATGCGCGGCCGTCCCATCACCATCGCCGCGATCAGCGCCGACATCCTCGCGCGCACGCTCGAACGCTGCGGCGTCAAGGTCGAAATTCTCGGCTTCACCACCCGCGCCTGGAAGGGCGGCCAGTCGCGCGAGAGCTGGGTCGCCCGCGGCAAGCCCAAGAACCCGGGCCGCCTCAACGATCTGCGCCACATCGTCTACAAGGCCGCCGAAGCGCCCTGGCGCCGGGCGCGCCCTCACCTCGGGCTGATGCTGCGCGAGGGGCTGCTCAAGGAGAACATCGACGGCGAGGCGCTGCTGTGGGCGCACGGGCGCCTGATCGCGCGGCCGGAGCAGCGGCGAATTTTGATGGTCATCTCCGACGGCGCGCCGGTGGACGACGCGACCCTTTCGGCCAATCCCGGCAACTACCTGGAGCGGCATCTGCGCGAGGTCATCCACTTGATCGAGACCCGCTCGCCGGTCGAACTCGTCGCCATCGGCATCGGCCACGACGTCACCCGCTACTACCGCCGCGCGGTGACGCTGCTGGACGCCGAGGAGCTCGGCGGCACCATGATGCAGGCGCTCGCCGATCTGTTCGACGAGGAGACGGTTTCCGCTCTCCGCCGCGCCGGGGGTCGGACCGGGGGTCACGCTGGGGCCCGCGCCGCCGCGCGCGCCGGGGCCCGGGGCAAAGCCCGGGTGCATTGATTCCCCCGGGCGCGTAATTAACGTAATTAAGGGGACACCATACTTAATTTAAGTCGAAGAGACGGCGTGGCGAATTAAGTATGGTGTCCCCTTAATTCCCTTAATTCCCCTCGGATAAGTGCGGATTCGCGAGAGAGTCGCGCGAGGGCCCGCGAGCGCTACGACTCGAGCACGCGCAGTTCGGCGTTGGTGTAGCGCAGCCGGCTCGCGAGCACGCTGGCGATCTGCTCCATGAGATTTAACGCGGCCTTTTTATGCTCGGCGGCGAACGTGTCGAACGTCTTGCGCGAAAGAACAAAGAGTTTCGTGTCGGTAAAGGCGATCGCGTCCGCGGAACGCGCTTCTCCGTCCAGAAACGCCATTTCCCCAAAGAAGGCGCCGCGGCCAAACGTGCCGAGATGGTGAACCTGCTTTTCGCTCAGCGGGAGCACGATCCGAACCGCGCCCTGGCGAATCAGGAACAGCTCGTCGCCGGAATCGCCGCGGGTAAAAATCCTTTCCCCGGTCTTGAACGAGCGTTTTTCCATGCCCTGTTCCAGGGCCGCCAGCGTTTCCTCCTTTCGCCCCTTGAACAGTTCGATTTCGCTCAGCTCGAGCGGCGTTTCCTCTTCATGGGCGAGGGCGGCCTCCTCGATGATACGATCCTCGACCCATTCCATCGCCTCGTCGAGTTCGCCGAAAACCCGGACCGGGCTTTCCGGCCTGACCAGCCCGAGCTGATCGAAGTACTGCTCCACATCCCTGCCGCTGGGGAGGTTTTGCGGGATATGGCTGAAGATCATGAAGCCCTTGCGTTCGGCGAGCATGTCTTTCACTTGCTCGAGCATATGCGCCGCGGTCACATCCACCGTTTGCACGCGGCGCATGTCGAGAATCAGGTACTTCTTGGTCTTGAGTTCCGGTTCCAAGGCCAGATACAACTGGTTGGCGGTGCCGAAAAAGAGACTGCCCTGGAGTTCGAAAATGACCGCCTGCGCGCCGTCCCGGGTCAGAATTTCCATTTCCTCCTGCAACCGGACTCGCTTCGAGAACACCTGATTGCCATAGACCTTGTGGCGGATGATCGTGCCGCCGACTTGCTCGCGAATGAACAGGAAGATGGCGAGAACGACGCCCACGCCCGAGGCCACGATCAGGCTGACCATGAGCGCGCAGGCAACCACGACGGCGATCACCGCGAAGTCGAGCACCGTCGAGCGCGATTTGAGGTAATGCAGGCTTTCCCGGTCGATCATCCGAAACCCGATGACAATCAGAATCCCGGACAGCGCGGCCACCGGAACCCATGAAATCATCGTGCCGAGCAACAAGAAAGCGATCAGCGCCAGCGCGCCCTCGACCAGGCCCGAGAATCGGCTGTGCGCACCGCTCGAAATATTCACGAGCGTGGCTCCCATGGTTCCGGCGCCCGGTATGCCGCCAATCGCGGCGGCCGCGATATTGCCGATTCCCTGACCGACCAACTCGCGGTTCGAGTCGTGGCGCGATCGCGTGAGCGCATCGAGCACAATGCACGTCTTCAGCGTATCGATCGAGAGTAGAACGGCGAGGGTCAACGCCGGAATCGCGAGGCCCCAGATCTGATCCAACCCGAGATCGCCGATCGACTGCCAGCGGCCGGCGAAGGCGTCGAAGAAGCCGCCGTCAGTACCGCCGAGCGGACCGACGACAAAAGTATTGTTGGCGAGGGTCAGCAGCGACTGATCGATCGCTCCCAGCCCGAAATAGCCGAGTACGCCCGCCGCAAGCCCGAGGATGGCGGCGGGAATCAGCCGGATCACCTTGGGGGCGGCGAGCATGACAACGATGGTCAGGGCCCCGACGACCATCCCTTGCCACCGCCATTGCGAAGGAGTGGCCAACGCTTGCCAGAAGTGAACCTCCTTGGGCACTCCGAGGAATCGGGGAACCTGGCTGCCGATGATGATGAGGCCAACGCCGCTCAAGTAGCCGCTGACGACGGGAAAGGGCATGTATTTGATCAAGCTTCCCAGGCGCAGGACCCCGAACAACACCTGAAGCAGGCCGGTCAGCAACGCCAAAATCGTCAGCATCATGAGTCCCGACTCGACACTTCCGCCGTTGGCCACAAACTCGATCGCGAACGCCGAGAGCACCGCCGCCGCGGGCGCGCAGGGGGAACTGATCAGGCGATTGGTGCCGCCCAAAGCCGAGGCGATGAGCCCCAACGCGGTGGCGCCCAGAATCCCCGCGAGCGCTCCTTGAGCGGCATAGCCGCCATGCAAGGAGGAGAAGATCGTGACGCCAAACGCGATCGAGGCGGGCAATGCGACCAGCATCGCCGCCGTCCCGCCCCAGAAATCCCCCACGGGGTTTTCAAGTCTTGGGATTTTCATGTGAAAATGGCCGTCCCGGCCGCCGCCGCGGCGGATCGCATCATCATAAACCAGATAGTTCCAGGTGACTAGCGCAGGCTGTCCGCGCACCGTCTTGGGCGGAAAGCTTCGGAGATATTCCCCGCCCGATGCTCTTCCCTCTCTTTCGCCCTCTGCCCTTCGCGCCACCCCGCCACGCGTTCAGCACATTTTGACGACGATATCGTGCAGCGTGTTGGCGCAGTGCGCCATCCGATCGGCGGCGTTGGAGAGGTGGCGATAGACCTCGCGCCGCCGGAAGATTTCCCTGAAATCGTCGCCCTGGAACAGCTCGGCGATCGCGCGGCGGTAGGTTTTCTCGATCACCCGTTCGGCATAGCGCGCGGTGCCGGCGTCGGCGGCCGCGGCGGCGGGATTCGTCTTCAGTTTGGCGAAGCCGCTCGTCAAGGCATTGACGCCTTCCTTGATGTGCAGGCTGAACTCCAGGCTGTACTTGTCGGGCTTGAGGCCGAGCACTTCCATCTCGTTGACCGTGCTTTTGCAGTAGTCGACGATATCGTCCAGATCCATGATCGCGCGGTAGATGTCTTCCCGGTCGATGGGCGTCGAGAACGCTTCGTTGAGCGCGTGGATGTTGTGCATCTTGATCTTGTCGGCCTCGTGCTCGTCGTTCCGCACCATTTCGCCGGTCCGCGCATCCCCCGTTTCCATGAACTCGACCATGCGCGCCACGGACATCCCGACATGTTCGGACTGCAAGGCGAGCAACGTGAAGAAATCGGGCGACTTGGGAAAGACCCGGTTCAGGATTCGCTCCCAGAGCGAAGATTGTGCGTTGGCCATGGCACCCCCAAAGGGCTAGTTGGTTCAAACCGCGCCGGTAAACCCGCGCAACAAGGCGAAAAGAACCGCGCCCACG
>MIAC01000002.1:1981-12597 GCA_001830475.1 Rhodospirillales bacterium RIFCSPLOWO2_12_FULL_67_15 | reverse complement strand
ATGATGCCCGCCGAGGTCAATTGCGAGCCGAGCGCGTGGAGCGGCCGCACCCGATAGATGGCGAAGGCGAGAGTCCTGACGATGCTCCACCCGCCCGAAACGATGCCCAACGTCAAAAAACTCGAACACGCCAGCATGACCCAGAACGGCACCTGGAACTCGGGGATGAACCCGCCGAGCAGGAGGACCAGCGTCAGGATGCCCATGCTTTTTTGCGCGTCGTTGGCGCCGTGGGAAAAGGCGAGGCCGGCGGAGGTCAGGAATTGCGCGCGCCGCAACCCGACGTTGGCCGAAGGGCGCGCCGCGCGCATCAGCCAGTGGGCGGCCCTGAGGATCAAGAAGCCGCACCAAAAACCGGCGAGAGGAGAAATCACCAGCGCCAATAGGACCTTGGTGACGCCGGTCAAGGTTCCGTCCCGGAACAGCTCCGCGAACCCCCAAACGACATGTTGCCCGCCGACCGCGACCATGACCGCCCCGATCAGGCCGCCGACCAGGGCATGGGAGGACGACGAAGGGATTCCCTTCCACCACGTCAGCAGATTCCAGGCGACGGCTCCGAGCAAGCCGCAGAGAAGGACGCTCAAGGCCAGGATCGGGGGGGTCCCGCCGAGATCGACGAACTTGCCGATCGTGTTAGCCACCGCCGTGCCGCCCAGCAGCGGGCCGAGAAATTCGAAGACGGCGACGACGACGACGGCCTGCACCGGCGTCATCGCGCGCGAAGCGATGACCGTCGCGATGATGTTCGCGGCGTCGTGAAAACCGTTGGTGAAATCGAACAGGAGGACGATCAGGACGGTCGCGACCGTCAGGATCATGATCGTTTCCATGGCTCACCATGCCTCGATCCCGGTCACGACTCGACCCGGACTCCCGGTTTCGGCTGGTTCGAAATCTACGCGCTTCGGCCGAGTCCATCCTTGATAAGGATCAAATTCCCCCTGCGGCGATGGGCGGAACGTAGGCGAACGGGATCGGACGGCCTGCGGCCCGCGCTTCTCCCCGACCGTGCCCGCTAGCCTCGGTGGGGCACTCCGGGGATAATCTCCGCTCCATGACCTTCCCCCTCTTCCGCCCTCTGGCCGTCGCCCTCGCCCTCCTCGCCGCCGCCCCCGCGTGGCCGGCGCCGGTCGAGGTGAGCGCCGAGCCGGTGCCCCTGAACGAGAAGGACCCGGACGCGACCACGGTCGGCCGACTTCGCTATCTCGGCGGCGCGGTTCTGAAATCGCCCGATCCGCGCTTCGGCGGCTTCTCCGGCCTCGCCGTCGCCGCCGACGGCGCGCGCCTGATCGCCGTTTCCGACCACGGGCTGAGGCTGGAGGCGAAAATTCTTTATACCCCCGAAGGCCGGCTCGCGGGGCTCGCCGAGGCCGATCTCGGCTCGCTTTCCGACGAACAAGGCCGCTCGCTCCGCTCGCCCGCCGAGCGCGACGCCGAAGCGCTCGCGGTCGGCCCCTCGGGCGAGATCATCGTCGCCTTCGAGCGCGACCATCGCCTGCTCCGCTACCTGCCCGGAATCCTCGTTCCCGAGCGGCTGCCGCACCCTGAGGAACTCGCGAGCGCGCCCGCCAACGGCGGCATCGAGGGCCTGACGTTTCTCAAGGACGGGCGGCTTTTCGCCGTCGCCGAGGAATTGACCCGGGGTGGCCGGGCGGTGGGGTGGATCAGCGACGCCGAGGGCTGGTCGCCGCTGACCTACGTCTTGAGCGACGGGTTCGTGGTGACCGACCTCGCGACCCTGCCCGAGGGCGACGTGCTGGCGCTGGAACGGCGCTACACGATGCGGATCGGCGTCGCCGCCCGCGTGCGCCGGATTGCGGCAGGCGCGATCGCGCCGGGGGCGGAACTCGCGGGCGAGATGATCGCCGAGCTCCGCCCGCCGCTCGTACTCGACAACATGGAAGGGATTTCCGCGCGCCGCGACTCGAGTCTCGGACGGACGCTGATCTACATGATTTCCGACGACAACTTCAATCCGCTGCAACGGACGCTGTTGCTGATGTTCGAGCTGACGGAATGAAAAAGGCCTGTTCTTCCGAACCGGCCTTCCGAGTGCCAGGAATCGGAAATGTGCGGCATACTCCCTTCGCCTGTTGCCGCAATGCGAAGGGCGGTGAGCACAAGTCCGAGTTTAGCCATAAGCGGCCATTCGCTCGTGGTGCGGCTTAAGCCGCCGCCGCGTTTTTGTCCGTGAACGATTCGAGCCGCTCCAGAAGCCGCACGAACAGCGCCTGTTCCTTTTCCAGGAACCGCGTGACGCGTTCGGACCCAGCCGCGCCCAGGGCTTCCAGGTTGGCCTTCATTTCCGCCAGGTGGCCTTGTTCTTCCGCCAGCAGGCCTTTCAGCGACAGCGGTACCCCCCGGGCGTCCAGCACCGACTGGTAAATGGAAAAGGCCCACACGGCACGAAATTCGATAATCATCGACATATAGAGGTACGCCATGCGCCGAGGCTCGGCCTCGTCCTTGACGTCGGCGACGACGAAGCTTTCCAGGCGCTTGAAGTACATGCGCGCGAACGCGGGCGCGATCATGTCGGCATCGTCGTATTCCAGCGACGTGCTCGCGAAGCGGTCGGCCTGGCGCTTGAAGAAAAAAGCATGGCGCGCTTCTTCGGCCATATGCTTGAGCGTTTCCTGGCCCAGCGCGGGCGTGCTCTGCGTCATCACGATGCGGCGCGAGCCCATATGCTCCATCATCGACAGCGTATTGAGAAACCGCGCGTGCGCCGCCTTGTCTCCGCTCACCGAGGCGAGGAAGGCTTCCAGCCGGGACGCGTAAGGGCGGTTGGTTCGCTCAAAGTCCGAGTACGTCGGGTGCGCTGGAAATGACATCGTAAATCTCTTCCAAATCGGCGTCGCCGACACAGTACGGGGGGAGAATGTAAATGGTATTGCCGAGCGGGCGCAACAGTACGCCGTGCTCGATGAAGTGGCGATAGAGCCTGGGCCCCGCGTCGGACAGGTAGCCCCGATCGCCGATCCGGAGATCGATCGCCGCGATGGTGCCGGTTCGGCGCGGATTGACGAAGCGCCCGTCTTCCGCCAACCGCGGCAAACGGCGGGCGTGAAACGCCGCGATGGCGGCGATGCGGTCTTGCACCGGCTCCTCCGCCCACACACGGGCGTTGGCGTAGGCCGCGGCGCAGGCGATGGGATTGGCGGCATAGGAACTGCTGTGGAAGAAGGTGCGGCTGCGGTCGGTGCTGTAGTGCGCGGCGAAGAAGCGCTCCTGGCACAGCGTCGCGGACAACGGCAAAAAGCCGCCGGTGATGCCCTTGGCCGTGCACAGTATATCCGGCGCGACTCCCGCCTGTTGGCAGGCGAACAGCGTGCCGCTGCGGCCCCATCCGGTCATCACTTCGTCCGCGATGAACACCACGTCGTGGGCCTCGCAAATGCGCTTCATTTCGCGCAGCACCCCGCCCCCGTACATGAGCATGCCGCCCGCGCCCAGCACCAGCGGCTCGACGATCAGCGCGGCGATTTCGTCCGGAGCGTCCGAGCACAGCTTGGCCAAGGCATCCAGGGTGCGCTGCTCGTCCCCCTGTTCGGGGAACGGGATGGTATCGACCCGAAACAGCAGCGGTTCGTACGCCCGGTTGAACACGCCGCGCGCGCCCACCGACATGGCCCCGATGGTGTCGCCGTGGTAGGCGTGTTCCATCGTCACGATGCGCTTGCGCGTGGAGGCGCCACGGTTGTGCCAGTAGCCCAGCGCCATTTTCAGCGCCACCTCGACGGCGGTGGAGCCGCTGTCGGAATAAAACACCCGGGTGAGACCTTCGGGCGAAAGATCGATCAAGGCGCGGGCCAGGTTTTCCGCCGGTTCGTGGGTGAATCCCGCGAAGATCACCTGGTCCAGTTTTTCCGCCTGAGCCTGCACGGCGGCGCGGATGGCGGGGTGGCCGTGACCGTGGGTGACGACCCACCACGACGCAATCGCGTCGAGCAAGCGCTTGCCGTTCGTCAGATGCAGGTAAGCACCCTCGCCGCGCTCGACCGCGAGCATCTCGCCGGCCAGGGCGTGCTGGGTGAACGGGTGCCAGATGGGCGAGGTTCTCATGCCCGCTCCCCGAAGTCCGAAAGGGCGAAGTTGCCGGCGAACGCGGTGGCGAGGGTCGTGGGCGTCAGCGCATCCAGCCGGGGCAGACGGCCGAGCCGCCGCGCGCCGGAGGTCTCGACGACGGTGCGTTCGTTATCCGCGTTTTCGTCGCCGATGAAGACGATGCCCAGCAGGTCCATGTCCCGGGTCCGCGCGGCTTCGACGCTCAGCAAGGTGTGGTTGATGGTGCCGAGCGCCGTGCGCGCGCACAGGACCAACGGCAGCTTCCAGGTTTTGAACAGGTCGGCCTGAAGCACCTCGCGGGTGATCGGCACCAGCAGACCGCCCGCGCCTTCGACGATCAGCGGGCGTTCCGTTTCGGGCGGACGCAGCCGCGCCGGGTCGATGGCAACGCCGTCGATCTCCGCCGCGCGGTGCGGGGACAGCGGCGCACTGAGACGATAAGCCCCGGGCAAGGCGCGGGCCGCGTCCAGTCCGGTCATGGCCAGCACCGCTTCGCGGTCGCCGCCGCCGTCCTCGTCCAGGCCGCACTGCACCGGCTTGTAATAGACCCCGTCCAAGACCAGAGTCAGCGCGGCGGAAAAGACGGTCTTGCCGATGCCGGTATCGGTTCCGGTGACGATGAAGCCGGGCATCACACCGCCTCCGCCAAGGCCGCGGCGAGGCCGTCGATATCGTCCCGCCCGGCGTTCAAGGTGACCGAAACGCGCAGGCGCGCCGTGCCCTCGGCCACCGTGGGCGGGCGGATGGCGCGCACGTCGAAGCCGCGTTCACGCAAGTACCGGGCCAGGCCCACCGCGCGGGCGTCCTCGCCGACGATCAGGGGCAAAATCTGCGTCGATCCCGGCACCGGGCCAAACGCCGCCGCCAGCTTGGAGCGAGCGTAGTCGACTTGACCGAGCAAGGCCTCGATGCGTTCGGGCTCGTCACGCACGATTTCCAGCGCACGTTCGACCGCCAAGGCGGCGAGCGGTGGCGGCGCGGTGGTGTAGATGAACGAGCGCGCGCAGTTGATCATGTAGTCTTTGAGCGTCGCGGGCAAAGTCACCAGCGCCCCCGCCTGGCCCAACGCCTTGCCGCAGGTATGCACGGCGATCAGATTGCCCCGTCCTTCGAACCGGGCGCTGAGGCCCCTGCCGCCCGGTCCGTGCACGCCGGTGGCGTGGGCCTCATCGACGATCAGGAACGCGTCAAGGCGTTCGGCGATGTTCATCAAGTCGGCCAACGGGGCAACGTCGCCGTCCATGGAATAGACGCTTTCCGCTGCGATCCATACTTGCTTGGCCCCGTTCGCGCGCGCGCGTTTGATCGCGTCCTCGCATGCGTTCGCGTCGTTGTGGGCGAACTTGGCGTGCTTGGCGGCGGAGGCATGGATGCCTTCCTTGGCGCTGGCGTGGATGCGCTCGTCCGTCACGATCGCGTCGCCGCGCTGGGGAAGCGCGGTGAACACGCTCAGGTTGGCGAGGTAGCCGGCGGCCATGAACAGCGCGCTTTCGGCCCCGAAGAACTCGGCGGCGAAGGCTTCCAGGTTTTCGTGCGCCGGGTGATTGCCGCGCAGCAACCGCGATCCACCCGCGCCGAGCGCCAGCCCGCCGTCCAGAGCGGCGATGAGGCTCCGGCGGATGCCGTCGTGGCGCGCCAGCCCTAGGTAGTCGTTGGAGCTGAAATCCACCCCCGTGGCCGGGACCAACCGGCGGCGGCGATCACGCCGGGACAGCGTTTCCAGTGCGTTCGAGAATGGATCGTTCGCTTTCAATTTCTTTCGCGGGCTCCTGGGCTGACACCTGGGGCTTCAGGCCGAGGCGAGCGAGCAACCGTAGATCGTGGTCGACCGCGGCATTGGCGGTGGTCAGAAGCTTTTCGCCGAAAAAGATCGAGTTGGCCCCGGCGAAGAAGCACAGCGCCTGCAGCGCGTCGTCCATGTCATGGCGGCCGGCCGACAGGCGCACGTAGGATTTCGGCATCATGATGCGGGCCATGGCAACCGCGCGCACGAAGTCGAAGGGATCGATGTCGTCGGCGTCTTCCAGCGGGGTGCCCTTGACCTTGACCAAAAGGTTGATGGGCACGCTTTCGGGGTGGCGGGGCATGTTGGCCAGCTCCATGAGCAGCTTGGCGCGGTCCTGCTCCGCCTCGCCCAGGCCCAGGATGCCGCCGCAGCAGACTTTGATGCCCGCGTCGCGCACCCGGGCCAAGGTGTCGAGGCGATCCTGGTAGCTGCGCGTGGAGACGATCTTTCCGTAATGCTCGCGCGAGGTGTCGAGGTTGTGGTTGTAGTAGCTGAGCCCCGCGTCTTTCATCGCGCGCGCTTGTTCCTCGTTGAGCGAGCCTAGGGTCGCGCAGCATTCCATGCCCAGGTCCTTGACGCCCCGGATCATCTCCAGCACCCGCGGAAAGTCGCGCGCGTTGGGCGACTTCCACGCGGCCCCCATGCAAAAGCGCGTCGCGCCCCGGGCCTTGGCGGCCTTGGCCTCGGCCAGCACGCGGTCCGGTTCGATCAGGCGTTCGTTTTCCAACTCGATCTCGTGATGGGCGCTTTGCGGGCAATAGGCGCAATCTTCCGGACAGCCTCCGGTCTTGATCGACATCAGGGAGCTCAACTGGATTTCATGGTCGACGAAGGCCTCGCGGTGGACCTTGTGGGCGCGGTACAAAAGATCCATGAAGGGCAGCGCGAATAACGCCTGGACCTCATCCAGAGTCCAATCATGTCGGCGCTGTCGGGAATTCATTTGAATGGCGGACCGTCCGGGAAAAGCATGATCGGCTGGGGGCGGGCCAAGCGAACGACGGTTTCACGATCCGCCCGATAGAGACATTTCGCGCAAGACAAGAAGTGCCTTTGGACGGAGCCCCCGCGATTTCTATCAGTTTAGGGCTTATTCATCAACGACCTCGGTGCATACGCTGTGCGCGCCTGCGTTTCCAAGGTCCGCTTTGGGCCGGACTCGGACTCCATTCCTGCGTATCCGCAGTTGAAGCGCGGCTTCAGGCCGCGGTCGCGCGCTCTTTGCGCGCCAGCGCCTTCTTGATCCGGCGCTTGAGCTTGAGCCCGTCCGGATCGAGCACGTCGGCGCGGGTGCCGAGGAGATAGGCGTCGAGTCCGCCCCGCTTCTCCACCGTGCGCAGCCCGTTGACCGAGAGCCGGACCCGCACCGTCGAGCCGAGCGCGTCGCTCAACAGCGACGCCATTTGCAGGTTGGGTCGGAAGCGGCGCTTGCTGCGGTTGTTGGCGTGGCTGACGTTGTGGCCGACCTGGGCGCGCTTGCCGGTCATGGAACAACGACGGGTCATGGCGGTCACTCCGAAGGACGAGAGGTTCGAGCGGGAGGCCGCTTTTTAGGGGATGGGGCCGCGGCCGTCAAGCCGGGCCGTTTCCGGGAAGGGCCGGAAAACCATTGAAATTCCGTCTTTTTTCGCTCAGCCCACCGCCTTCTTCAGGTTCCGGTCGATCGCGTCCAGGAACTGGAGGGTCGTCATCCAGGGCTGATCCGGGCCGATCAGGATGGCGAGGTCCTTGGTCATCGCCCCCGATTCCACCGTTTCGACGCAAACTTTTTCGAGGGTTTCGGCGAAGCGGGTGACGTCGGGCGTGCCGTCGAACTGACCGCGGTAGGCGAGCCCGCGCGTCCAGGCGAAGATCGAGGCGATCGGGTTGGTGGAAGTCTCGCGCCCCTTCTGGTGCTCGCGGAAGTGCCGGGTCACGGTGCCGTGCGCCGCCTCGGCCTCCACCGTCCGGCCGTCGGGGGTCAGCAGGACCGAGGTCATCAGGCCGAGCGAGCCGAAGCCTTGCGCCACCGTGTCCGACTGGACGTCGCCGTCGTAGTTCTTGCACGCCCAGACGAAGGCGCCGGACCATTTGAGCGCGCTCGCCACCATGTCGTCGATCAGGCGGTGCTCGTAAACGATGCCCTTGGCCTTGAACGGGGCGGCGAATTCCGCCTCGAAGACTTCCTGGAAAAGATCCTTGAAACGCCCGTCGTAGGCTTTCAGGATCGTGTTCTTGGTCGAGAGATATAGCGGCCAGCCGGCCGAAAGCGCGTAGTTCATGCAGCTTCGCGCGAAGCCGCGGATCGAATCGTCGAGGTTGTACATGGCCATCGCCACCCCGCCGCCGGGGAACGCGAACACTTCGTGCTCGATCACCGGGCCGCCGCCCGAAGGCTCGAAGCGGATGGTGAGCATGCCCTTGCCCGGGACGACGAAATCGGTGGCGCGGTACTGATCGCCGAAGGCATGGCGGCCGATGACGATGGGCTTGGTCCAGCCCGGCACCAGGCGCGGCACGTTCCGGCACACGATCGGCTGGCGGAAGATGGTGCCGCCGACGATGTTGCGGATGGTGCCGTTGGGCGACTTCCACATCTTCTTGAGGTTGAACTCCTTGACCCGCGCTTCGTCGGGGGTGATGGTCGCGCACTTGACGCCGACGCCGTGCTTATTGATCGCCTCGGCGGCCGCGACCGTGACCTGATCCTCGGTCTTGTCGCGATTCTCGATGCCGAGGTCGTAGTACTTCAGGTCGACGTCGAGATAGGGCAGAATCAGCTTGTCCTTGATGAATGCCCAGATGATGCGCGTCATCTCGTCGCCGTCGAGTTCGACCACCGGGTTCTTGACCTTGATCTTCGCCATAAACCGGGACTCCCTAGGTGAGACCGCCATCGGCATCATGCCGAAACGCGAAAGGCCGGGGAAGTATTCCCCGGAGACTTTCCAAGCCGTTGATTTAAAATGGAATTAGAGATGGCTGGTCAAGACTTCCTCGTTCACCGCCGGCGCGGAGCGGAGCGCAGGGATGACGTCTTCGGGCTCCGCCACCAAGCTAAAGAGGTCGGCGACGGCGGGATGAGCGAACCCGCCCGCGACGATCGCCCGGACCAGATCGGCGAACGGAGACCAATAGCCGTTGATATTGAGGACGACGATCGGCTTGGAGTGATGGCGCAGTTGCTTCCAGGTGACGATCTCGAAGGTTTCGTCGAGGGTGCCGAGGCCGCCCGGCAAAATAACGAATCCGTCGGCGAGCTCGAACATCCGCCGTTTGCGTTCATGCATCGAGTCGACGACGACCAAGTCGGTGATCCCGGTGTCGGCGACCTCGAGTTTCATCAGGAAGTCGGGGATGACGCCGCTGACCTTGCCGCCCGAGCGCAAGGCGGCCTGTGCCACCACGCCCATCAGGCCGATGCGGCCGCCGCCATAGACGAGCCGGATGCCGGCTTCGGCGAGCAACTGGCCGAGCCGGTCGGCGGCGCGCGCCCAGTCCGGGTCGGTGCCCGTCTTGGAGCCGCAGAAGACGCAGACGCTGCCGATCCTTCCCACGCCCTTCTCCTTGCCTGCCGGATGGATTACCGCGCTTCCGATCGACTCTATCAGGCGGGCGCCAAACCCGCACGAGTCCCGTCGTTCGCGTTTTTGTCCGATGAAATTCGCTTGGCGTCCGGGTTTGCGCCCGCCGGAGCGCGGTGTATGATAGAAATTCGCAAGCCGACGGCTTTATCCGGCGCATGCAAAATCCCCCACTCGGAAAGGATCGAGATTCTTTGAGACAACCCATCGTCATCGCCACGATCGGCGGCCTCGCCGTAATCGCGGCCATCGTTATCAACCTTGTCCTCTGGAAAGAGGAGACGGGTTCGAAGACGCCGACGCCGGTCGCCCTCACCGCCCAGCCGGCCCCGGCCCAGCCGGCGACCCCCCAGGCCGCGGCGCTGCCGTCGTTCGACGTGGTGCGGGTCAACCCGAACGGCGATGCGGTCATCGCCGGCCGCGCGCTGCCGGGCAGCGTCGTGGTCATCTTCGATAACGGCAAGCCGATCGGCGAAGTGCGCGCCGACGGCCGCGGCGAATGGGTGTTCGTGCCGGCCAAGCCGCTCGAGGCGGGCAACCGCGAACTGTCCCTCGAGATGCGCGTTCCCGGCCAGCCGCCGGTGCTGTCGGACCATATCGTCGCGCTGGCGATCCCGGAGCGCGACAAGGACGTCGCCGGCCGTCCCGCCACCGCCGGCCAGGCGCTCGCGCTGCGCATCCCGCGCGACGGCCGCGGCCCGAGCCAGGTGCTGCAAAAGCCCGCGCTCGAAGGCACCGTCGGATTCGCCATCGACGCGGTGGATTACGACGACAAGGGCGGCGTCTCGATCAGCGGAAGGGGAACGCCTAAATCGACGGTCCGGCTTTATCTCGACGGGCGGTTCCTCGGCAGCGCCGAAGTCGGCGCCGACAATCGTTGGCTGTTCCTGCCGCGCACGCCGATCGCGCCCGGCACCTACAGCCTGCGCGCCGACCAATCGGGCGAGGGCGACAAGGTGACGGCGCGGGCCGAGATTCCCTTCACCCGGGCCGAGATCGGCCTCGAACTCGTGCCGGGCTCGTTCGTGGTGGTGCAGCCGGGGAACTCGCTCTGGCGCTTGGCGCGGCGAACCTACGGCCAAGGGATGCGTTACACGTTCATCTTCGAAGCCAACAAGGACCAGATCCGCGATCCGGACCTGATCTTTCCCGGCCAGATATTCCAATTGCCGAAGCGAAGCGGCGGCGGCTGAGTC
>MIAC01000002.1:491-1891 GCA_001830475.1 Rhodospirillales bacterium RIFCSPLOWO2_12_FULL_67_15 | reverse complement strand
CGTTCCGACCATCCCCCCGCCGATTGGGCCGCTTCCTCGGCCGTCCAGCGCTGCGCGATCTTGTTCAATTGGTCGATAACGCCGGCGAGCTCACGGCCGCGCGCCGCCAGGCTGTAAGTGACCTGCGGGGGGATGGTCGGAACGTACTCGCGCCGGACCACCCCGGCCGCCTCCAGGAGCCTGAGGCGCTCGGTCAGCATCTTGGCCGAGACGCCGCCGACTTGGCGCCTGAGTTCGCCGAAGCGCGTCGGCCCGCGGGTGCGCAGCACGTAGAGGATATAGGTCGTCCACGGCCCCATCAGCAGGCGCAGGATGGTGTCCATCGGGCAGCCCTTGGGGCTTTCAGGCAGGGTCATGGATTTCGCTCCTTGCGGTCACCGCCGGCTTAGTAAGTTACTAAAAGGTATCTACTTTACATATTAAACAAGATAGCTAATACTATCACAGTTACTTTTAAAAACCAACAGCCAACTTTCCGTAAACGGCCCGGGCGCCGGGCCGGAACCAGGAGAACCTCCGAACATGAGCAAGATCGTCATCGTCTACCACTCCGGCTACGGCCACACCCAGGTCCAGGCCGAGGCCGTCGCCCGCGGCGCAGCTGCCGTCGCCGGCAGCGCGGTCGCGCTGATCCCGGTCGCCGACGCCGAGGCCCGCGCCGCCGAACTCGACGCCGCCGACGCCATCGTCTTCGGCGCGCCGACCTACATGGGCAGCGCCTCGGCGCCGTTCAAAGGTTTCATGGACTGGTCCTCGAAAGCCTGGTTCGGCCAGAAATGGAAAGACAAGCTCGCCGCCGGCTTCACCAATTCCGGCTCGCACAGCGGCGACAAGCTCAACACGCTGGTGCAGATGTTCATCTTCGCCATGCAGCACGGCATGATCTGGATCGGCCTCGGCCTGATGCCCGGCAACAACTCGAGCAAGGGCAGCCCCGACGATCTCAACCGGATCGGCGGATTTGCCGGCGCCATGGCCCAATCGAACGTGGACGCCGGCCCGGAAGCGGCACCGCCCGAAAGCGACAGGCTGACCGCCGAGCACCTCGGCCGGCGGATCGCGGAAATGGCCGCCCGGCGGATTTCCCCTCAAGCGGCATGACCGCCACCCCGCGTCGCAGTTCATCCCCATCAACCAAGGAGAAAATCCATGACCGATACGACAACCGCACCCTACGGAGCCTTGTTGCTCCGTCTCGCGCTGGGCACGATGTTCGTCGCCCACGCGCTGCTCAAGTATTTCGTCTTCACCCTGCCCGGAACGGCGAAGTTCTTCGCCTCCATCGGCCTGCCCGACTGGCTCGGCACCGTCGTGTTCGCGGCCGAGCTCGGCGGCGGCGTCCTCTTGATCGCCGGCGTCTATGCGCGCGCGGTGGCGCTGGCGCTGGTGCCGATCCTGCT
>MIAC01000002.1:0-376 GCA_001830475.1 Rhodospirillales bacterium RIFCSPLOWO2_12_FULL_67_15 | reverse complement strand
CCTGATCGGCGAGGCGGTCCCGGCCCGGGACTTCCTCGCCGCTCTCGGGCGGAGCTTGCCGCGCCCCAAGGCGATCCTCGCCGTCTCGGCGCACTGGGAGACGGAGGCGCCGCGCGCCGCGACGACCGCGCGGCCCGAGACAATCCACGACTTCCACGGCTTTCCCGAAACGCTCTATTCGCTTCGCTATCCGGCGCCCGGAGCGCCCGAGCTGGCCCGTCGCGCCGTCGAGCTGCTCTCGGCTGCGGGTTTTTCCGCCGCGACCGAAGCGACGCGCGGCCTCGACCACGGCGCTTGGGTGCCGCTCTTGCTCGCCTACCCCGACGCCGACGTACCGGTGGCGCAGCTTTCGATCCAGCCAGCGCTCGGCCCTTCG
>MIAC01000001.1:6923-9078 GCA_001830475.1 Rhodospirillales bacterium RIFCSPLOWO2_12_FULL_67_15 | reverse complement strand
GCGCGCCCAGCGCTTGGCCATCGTGGGCAACCACGATCACGGTGTGCCCGGCCCCTTCGAGCCCGGTGATCCGTTCGTGCAACCGGGCAAGATCAATGCCTTGCTCCGTGAGGAAGCGCGGATTGCCGGCCGTGACCGCGTGGCCTTCGATCCGGGTGACCACGCCCTTGCCGGGAACGGCGTCGAAAGTCTCCACTTCGGGCGGCGTGAGGCCGCGCTCGAACGCGGCCTCGACCACCGCCCGTCCGAGCGGATGTTCGGACGCAGCTTCGGCCGCTGCCGCCAATGCCAACAGCCTATCTTCCGCGCCATCGAGGCCGACGATCTCGCGCAAGGCCGGCCGCCCCTCGGTGAGCGTGCCGGTCTTGTCGAGGACGACGGTTCGGACTAGGCGGAAGCCTTGGAACGCTTCGCCGGTGCGCATCAGAATCCCGCGTTCGGCGGCTTCGCCGGCGCCGCGCACGATGGAGAGCGGCGCCGAAATGCCGACGGCGCAGGGGTAGCCCATGACGAGGACGCTCAGGCCGGCGAACACGGCACGTTCGAGCTCGAAGGCGCCGGAGAGGAACCAAGAGCCGCCGAGCCAGCCGAGAAAAGCGAGCGCCGCGACCAGCAGCACCGCCGGCGTGTACACGCGCAAGACCCGATCGACCAAGTGCAGAATGCCCGGTTTCAGCGCCCGCGCGTCCTCGACCTCGCGAATCACTTTTTGCAGGAAACTCTCCTCGCCGATCGCCGTCACTTCCACCAGCAGCGTGCCGGTGCCGTTGATGGCGCCGCCGATGACCGTGTCGCCTTCGCGTTTCTCGACTGGAATCGGCTCTCCGGTCACCAGCGACTGATCGACGGCGGAATGACCGGCGATGACGCGGCCGTCGACGGGCACCCGTTCGCCCGGCCGAATCCGCACCCGGTCGCCGATTCTGATCTTCTCGATTGGCACCTCGCGCTCCTCGCCTTCGCGCTCGACGCGGGCGAGATCCGGCTGCAGATCTAGCAGCCGCTTGACCGCCTGCGAGCTGCGCGTCTTGACGATCAGCGACAGCCATTCGGAGAAGATGTGGTAGGTGGTGACCATCA
The DNA here is from genome assembly GCA_001830475.1 of Rhodospirillales bacterium RIFCSPLOWO2_12_FULL_67_15. GTDB lineage: Bacteria > Pseudomonadota > Alphaproteobacteria > Rhodospirillales > 2-12-FULL-67-15 > 2-12-FULL-67-15. The sequence continues at coordinate 7,998 of MIAC01000001.1, read as the reverse complement.
CCGTCACCGCGAAGAACGGCGCCGTCGGATAGTCCGGCAAGGCAAAGGCAAGACCGATCAGGCCGCCGGCGATGCCGGCGAAGGCGCCGACCTCGAGCAGCACGTGCTGGTTCAGGATGCCGCGGCGCAGCGCTTGCGCGGCCATGAACAGGATGTGCCGACCGACGCCGAAGACCAGGATGACGGCCAGCCCCGCTACGATCCATGGAATCGAGGCGTCAAGTTCCCCCTGCCGCTTAAGAAACAGGAGCGCCAGGACGAGCGCGCTTACGCCGAACGTGCCGGCAATGGCGGTCGGCAGACCTTTAGCACGCATCACCAGGAAAAGCAGGGCGAGCAGGCTGCCGAACACGACGATCGGCAAAGCGATCGACCAGAGGCCCGACGGGTTGGCGATCAGCGCGATGGCGACAAGGCTGAACGCCGTCGCCGTCATGAAGCGCCGGCCCTCGCGAACCAGGTCGCGCTCCTCTTCCTCGTAGGGGCGGACCTTGCGCGGGTCGGAAATCGTGTAGCCGAAATCGCGCAGCGTGCGCAGCAGTACGGCGGGGTCGGCGATCTTCGGGTCATACTCGATGAGCGCCTGCTCGTGGGTCAGGCTGACCGCGACCTTGTCGACGCCCGGTTCACGGCCGAGCGCCTTTTCGATCGTGCCGGTGCAGAGCGAGCAATGGAGACCGCCGATCCGCGCCCGGATGCGCGCGCGGTCCGGGCGGCTCGCCGGCTCTTCGTGCCACAGTCTGTGCGGCTCGACGACGTTCGCGGTGATCATGGCCAAGCTCCTTTGATGTGTCCTTGGGAGCAGTCTGCCAGCCGTACCGATCTACGGGGTCAAGCGTTGGTATCCGACGGCCGAAATGGTCAGGGCTCGAGCGACACGAAAAAGCCGAACCAGATCGACCAAGCCCCGAGCAGGATCATCAACAGCCCGGTCCATCGAGGGATACGCCACGACAGACCCGCCAGCCAATCGAGCAGGCTGCGCGCCCTGGCAAACAGCACCGCCACGGCGAGCGGCAGCGAGAGCGCCAGACCGAACAGGCCGAGAGACGTGAAGCCCTCGGCCAATGCGCCG
>MIAC01000001.1:2353-6909 GCA_001830475.1 Rhodospirillales bacterium RIFCSPLOWO2_12_FULL_67_15 | reverse complement strand
GAGCAGGGCGAAGAGCAGCGGTGCGGCGCAAGCCGGGATATTGAGCCCAAAAAAGACGCCGAGACCGGCGGAACCGCCGAGACCGGAGAGGCGCGAGAGACTCGGGCCGAGCGAAGTCATGATGAGGGCGGCCCGGCCGGTCAGGTAAAGCAGGCCGATGCCGGCATATACCAGCCCAAGAAGAACCCAGGCGGCTTTCTGCAGTCCGAGGAAACCGGCACCGATGATGACCGCAAGAACGCCAAGCAGACCGATGAATGTCCCGCGCGTCAGCGCGAAAATGGCGACTTGGGCGATTTTGGCCGCAGCAGGCCGACCCTCGATCGCTTTCACGAAGACCAGCGTCGAGCCGATCGAACAGGGCTCGATGAAGCCGAACAGACCGAGCCCGATCGGCAGCAGTGTGGTGTTGACGAGATCGACACCGCTCATGAAGTTTGCCGGACGGCCTTGTAGCCGCCTCGCTCGATCGCGGCGATCAGACTCCCCTCGCTAGTAGCGGACGGATCGAAGTGAATCCGCGCACTGCGTTCCTTGAACGAGACGGTGGCGGTCTGAACGCCCGGCTCCATCTTCAACAGGGCCTTGATCGTCTCCGCGCAGCCCTCGCAGTGCATGCCTTCGATCGTTGCGACCAGCGTTTTCATCAAGATTCTCCTTGTCGTGCGTTTGCGGATGCTGCTCGCTGTCAAAGGGGCTGGCTTGGTTGCCTTTTTGTCAGCCATCTGGGTCAAGGCATCCAGGATCGAGCAGGCCGTGACCGCGCCTTTTCCGGGACAGGCGGCGATCAGCATGTCGAGCGCCGCGCGAATCCGTTCGAGATGGGCGATCTTTTGCTCAACCTCGTCACGCTTCGTTGTCGCTTGGGCGCGCACCTCAGCGCAATCGGCGTTCGGATCGGCACGCAGGCTCAGGAGTTCCTCGATCTCGCGCAGCGAGAAGCCGAGCTCCTGTGCCTGCCGGATGATGCGGATGCGCGCCACGGAGTCGGCGTCGTATTCGCGAAAGCCGTTGGCCGGCTTTCGCGGCTGTGCGATCAGTCCGCGGCGCTCGTAGAACCGAATCGTCTCGACGCCGACGCCGGCGGCGCGGGCCGCACGGGCTATGGTCATCCACATCGTCCCCACCTTGTCGGACGCGATTTTACACTCCGTAGTACAGTACGGAGTCAAGGCTGGCGCTTGTACCTTCGTCAGACCCGTTGCAGCATTGCCCGGGCCGTTGAAGCATCCGCCAGCCGTCCGTCGCGGATGACCGAGTCAGGAGCGCGCCCTGGATCAGCACCGCGAACAGGCCGATGACGGTCGCGAGGAGCGGCACGACGACGGCGATGCGGACGCGGTTCCGGAACGGGTTCTGCAAGCCGCGTATGATCGCACTCACGCCATCCTCCGGCCCGGTGGGTAGACCCGCAGAGTCCCTCTCTCTGCGGCAGCAGGCGGTAGTACCGGCCAAAGCACTCGTCGGCGAATTCCTGCCATTTTCAACTAATCGTACGATCCGTACTGTGGTACAGAGTCAATACCCGAGCCGGGGGGCCGGGCGCCGGCAAAGACCGCAAAAAGTCAAAAAAAGGCCGCCCCTTCCGGGGCGGCGAGTTGACAGGGAGGCGTCGAAGTTGACGGGATGATCATTGTCATCCCACTGCCAACGCTAGGGCCAATCCGTTAAATTAGGATTAACGGGCGAACCTCTTGCCCAACCCCGCGCTTTGCCCCGATCCGCCATGGACCAATTGATCGCCTGGGCCGTTCTGATCTTCGGCATCGTCCTGCCGGCGGCGCACGTCGTTTTCGCCCAAGGCGGGGGCGGCTGGAAGCCGGCCGCGGGCGCGCGCTGCCCGTTCGGGCCCAGGCTCGGCTGGCTGATCGTGGTGACGTTCCTGCCGTTCGCGGGCTGGCTGATGTTCGTCGCCGCCCGCCGCCGGAAACGATCGGATCGGGTTACTTCTTCTTGAAAAACGTCTCGGCGCCCTGGCGGGAGGACCGCTTGGCGGCGATGGCGGCCCGCGCCCGCGCGATTTCCGTCTCCAGCCCGGCGATGTAATCCTCGAGCGCCGCGAGCGACATCTCGTCGAGGTTCTTGGGCGCGGGCTTCTTCGCGCGCGGTTCCAGGTCGTCGAGGTCCATGGGGTTGCTCCCGAACGTTTCCCTTGCCCGGCCGGGCCCGCCATATTAGCAGACATCGGCGCGCCCCTGCAGGGGCGCATTATCAATATCGCGCGCGGGGATTCGCCCGCGCGACCCGGAGACTCCCGATGACCGAAACCATGCGCTGCGTCGAAATCGAAGGCAAGGGCGGCCCGCCCGACGTGCTTAAGATTGCGACGCGCCCCCGCCCCGCCGCGGGCGAAGGCGAGGTTTTGATCCGCGTCGCGGCGTGCGGCGTCAACCGTCCCGACGTGCTCCAGCGCCAGGGCGGCTATCCGCCGCCCGCGGGCGCGAGCGACATTCCGGGCCTCGAGGTCGCGGGCATCGTCGCCGCCCGGGGCGCGAACGCCGGCGCCTGGAACGTCGGCGATCCGGTGTGCGCGCTGGTCACCGGCGGCGGTTACGCCGAGTACGTGGCGGCGCCCGCGCCGCAATGCCTGCCCGTCCCCAAGGGCTTGTCGCCGATCGAGGCCGCCGGAATCCCCGAGACCTTCTTCACCGTCTGGACCAATGTCTTCGAGCGCGGACGGCTCCAGCGGGACGAGACGCTCCTCGTCCACGGCGGTTCGAGCGGCATCGGCACGACCGCGATCCAAATGGCGAGCCGGCTCGGCGCGCGCGTGTTCGCCACCGCCGGAAGCGCCGACAAGTGCGCCGCTTGCGAGCGCCTCGGCGCGGCCAAGGCCATCAACTACCGCGAAACCGATTTCGTCGCGGCGGTCAAGGAGCTGACCGGCGGCACGGGCGTCGACGTGATCCTCGACATGGTCGGCGCCGACTACATCGAGCGCAACATCCGTTCCCTCGCCGTCGAGGGCCGGCTTGTCCAGATCGGGTTCCAGAAGGGCGCGAAGGCCGAGGTCAACTTCATGCCGCTCATGCTCAAACGGCTCACCTACACCGGTTCGACGCTGCGCATCCAGAGCGCAGCCAGCAAGGGCCGCATCGCCGAGGCGCTGCGCCGGAACGTCTGGCCGCTGATCGAGGCGGGGGAAATCCGCCCCGTCGTCCACGCCACCTTCCCGCTCGATCGGGCCGCCGACGCGCACCGGCTGATGGAAAGCAACGCGCACATCGGCAAGATCATCCTGACGACGTGACAACCGGATAAAACGGGGCGGATTTCCCTCGAATTATTTCCGCCGCGAACCCCTTTTCCAGGTTTGACCGGCCGCCATCCGGGACGGTATATAGGGGCGCATCCGGCCACAGATAGGAAGTCCGAGACGATGGCACGCCCCCTGATGCCAAAGGCCACGGCCGTTTGGCTCATCGAGAACACGTCGCTCACCTTCGACCAGGTCGCCGATTACTGCGGCCTGCACCCGCTCGAAGTCCAGGCCATCGCCGACGGCGAGGTCGCCGGCGGCATGCACGGAATCAATCCCGTCGCCGCGGGCGATCTGACGATGGAAGAGCTCGAGCGTTGCCAGAAGAACGCCAACGCGCGCCTCAAACCCTTGAAGCCGACCATCCCGCAGCCCAAGGCCCGGCCCACCGGCGCGCGCTACACTCCGGTCGCCATGCGCCAGGAACGGCCCGACGCCATCGCCTGGCTCTTGAAGAACTACCCGGAGCTGGGCGACGGTCAGATTTCGCGTTTGCTCGGCACCACCAAGGCGACCATCGCCGCGGTGCGCGGCCGCTCGCACTGGAATTCGCCCAACATCAAGCCGCAGAACCCCGTCAATCTCGGGCTTTGCACCAGCGCCGATCTGGAGAAAGCGATCGCGCTCGCCCGCACGCGCGCGCGCAATGCGCTCGCCCGCGCGGAAAAAGTCGCCCAGCAAGCCGCGGCCCAGGCCGCGGCGGAGACCGCCGCCGCCCCGCCCCCCGCCGGCGAAGAAAGACCGGAACCGGCCACGCCGGCGCCGGCCGCCGCCCCGGCGGAAACTCCCGGCACGGAAAACACCGCGCCGGCCGGTCCGGGCGAGACGGTTTCCTAGGCTGGGCGATCCGAACGGGGCCGCACAGCGATGGCGCAGCCCCTTTTTCCCGAAACGCAGCACATCGCCGTCAGGGCGATGATGATCGGCGAGCGGATCGACGTTCGCGCGTTCGGTTCGTCCGACCGCCTCGCCGCCGCGCCGCTCCTGGTCAGGGCCGGAGCGGGCCGCGCCGCCGCGGTGCTACGCTATGGCGCGATCGTGTTGTTCAACATGGAAGCGAACGACGAGACCGCCTTTCTCGAAGCCGTCCGGCCTTACGTCAGCGAACCGTATCCCGAACCCGACACCGAACGCATGACCATCGCCATCGTGCCCGGCAGCGACGGAACCGTGAACGCCGACGGAACCATCGCGCTCGCCGCCGCGACGGTCGAGCGGATGCAGATCGTCGCCACCGTGCTGGCCAAAAGCGTGGTGCTCGGTTTCTACGAGCGCGGCCTCGCCGCGGCGTTCGACC
>MIAC01000001.1:0-2179 GCA_001830475.1 Rhodospirillales bacterium RIFCSPLOWO2_12_FULL_67_15 | reverse complement strand
TACGCCCGCCTCCAGGACGAATACGAGCTGACCGAGCGCGCTCGCGCGGTCGCGCGCAAGCTCGACCTGATTTCGCATACCGCGACGACGGCGCTCGATGTGCTCCAGACCCGGCGCATGCTGCGGGTCGAGTGGTACATCGTCATTCTGATCGTGATCGAGATTTTCCTGACGCTCTACGACCTGTTCGTGGCGCGTCCCGACTTCTAACCGCGGTCACGCCTGCCGCTTGTTCTCCTTGGCGTAGCCGAGCTTGGCGAGCGCCGAGGCGATTTCGTCGAGAATGGCCGGGTCGTCGATGGTCGCCGGGATCTTGTAGGACTCGCCGTCGGCGATTTTCTGCATGGTCCCGCGCAGGATCTTGCCCGAGCGGGTCTTGGGCAGGCGATTGACCACGGTCGCGGACTTAAACGCGGCCACCGGCCCGATCTTGTCGCGGACCAGTTGCACCACCTCGCGCACGACGTCCTCGGGTCCGCGCTTGACGCCTGCCTTGAACACCAGGAAGCCGAGCGGCACCTGGCCCTTGAGGGCGTCGGCGACGCCGATCACGGCGCACTCGGCGACGTCGGCGTGCGAGGCGAGCACCTCCTCCATCGCGCCGGTCGAGAGCCGGTGGCCGGCGACGTTGATGATGTCATCGGTGCGGGCCATGATGGAGATGTAGCCGTCTTCGTCCTTGTAGCCCGCGTCCGCGGTCTTGTAGTAGCCGGGGAACTCTGCGAGGTATGTTTCCTTGTAGCGCTCGTCCGCGTTCCAGAGCGTCGGCAGCGTGCCCGGCGGCAGCGGCAGCTTGCAGCAGATCGAGCCGATGGTGCCCGGTTTGACGATATTGCGGTTATTGTCGAGCACGTCGATTTTCCAACCTGGCACCGGCTTGGTCGGCGAGCCGGGCTTGACCGGAAAACGGTGCAAGCCCATGCAGTTAGCCGCCATCGGGAAGCCCGATTCGGTCTGCCACCAATGGTCGATGACGGGTTTCCGCAGCGCCTTTTCCGCCCAGGCGAGCGTGTCGGGATCGGTCCGCTCGCCGGCGAGAAACAGGATCTTGAAGCGCGAAAGATCGTATTTCTTCACCAAATCCGCGTTCGGGTCCTCGCGCTTGATGGCGCGGAACGCGGTCGGCGCGGTGAACAGCGCCTTGACCCCGTGCTCGGCGATCACCCGCCAGTAGGCGCCCGCGTCCGGCGTGCCGACCGGTTTGCCTTCGTAGAGCACAGAGGTGCAGCCGTGGAACAGCGGCGCATAGACGATGTAGGAGTGCCCGACCACCCAGCCGACGTCGGACGCCGCCCAGTAGACCTCGCCGGGGTCCATGTCGTAGATCGCCTTCATCGTCCATTTGAGGGCGACGCAGTGGCCGCCGTTGTCGCGGACCACGCCCTTGGGCTGGCCGGAGGTGCCGGAGGTGTAGAGGATGTAAAGCGGATCGGTCGCCTGGACCGGCACGCACGCGGCGGGTTTGGCTTTGGCGACCTCCTCCGCCCAGTCGAAATCGCGGCCCGCCCTGAGCTCGGCCTTGGCTTGCGGCCGCTGCAAGACGATGCAGGCGGACGGCTTGTGCTTGGCGAGGTCGATCGCGCCGTCGAGCAGGCCTTTGTACGGGATCACCCGGTTGACCTCGATCCCGCAGGAGGCCGACATGATGATCTTCGGCTTGGCGTCGTCGATCCTGACCGCGAGTTCGTTGGCGGCGAAGCCGCCGAAGACGACCGAATGCACCGCGCCGAGCCGGGCGCAGGCGAGCATGCCGATCGCCGCTTCCGGCACCATCGGCATGTAGAGGATGACCCGGTCGCCCTTGCCCACCCCGTGGGCCGCGAGCACGCCGGCGGTGCGGGCGACGACGTCCTGGAGCTCCCGGTAGGTGAACTTGCGGACCTGGCCGGTGACGGGGCTGTCGTAGACGAGCGCGAGCTGGCCGGCGCGACCTTCCTCGACGTGCCGGTCGATGGCGTTGAAACAGGTGTTCAGCTCGCCGCCGACGAACCAGCGATAGAAAGGGGCGTTGGAGGAATCGAGCACTTTCGACCACTTGCGGGTCCAGCGGACCGCCTGGGCGGCCTCGCCCCAGAATCCCTCCGGGTCCTCGATCGAACGCGCGTACGCAATGTCATATGGATTCGACATAATAGCCCCTGTCGTTGCGGCCCCGTTGGCCGGTAGCCTGCTATTTTCC